>NZ_FYAV01000089.1:0-1108 GCF_900185745.1 Stappia sp. TSB10GB4
GGCGCGACCTGAGACATAGGTGACAGAACGTACCGGACACATGGGTAACACTTTTCGCTTTGCGGGAGGTGTTGATGCCGTGGAAGGAGTGTTCGGTAATGGACGAGCGAGTACGTTTCGTCGGCCGTCTTCTGGACGGCGAGAGTATGAGCGATGTGTGCCGCGAGTTCGGCATCTCGCGCAAGACCGGCTACAAGATCTGGGACCGCTACCGGCAGGAGGGGCTGGAGGCGCTCACCGACCGGTCGCGCCGGCCGGTGCGCTATGCTAACCAGTTGCCCGGCCAGATCGAGCGGCTGATCGTGGAGTGCAAGAAGGGCAAGCCGCATTGGGGCGCGCGCAAGATCAGGGAGTTGCTGGTGCGCAGGCTGGCGGGCGACGTGCGCATTCCGGCCAGGTCGACGGTGCATGCGGTGCTCGACCGTCACGGCCTGGTGAAGCGCGCCCGTCAGCGGCGGCGCTTCAAGGCCGAGGGCACGGCGCTGTCGCAGGCATCCTTGCCCAACGATCTGTGGTGCGCCGACTTCAAGGGCGAGTTCAAGCTTGGTGACGGCCGCTATTGTTACCCCTTGACGGTGACCGACCAGGCCTCGCGCATGATCCTTCTGTGCGAAGCCCTCGAGAGCACGAAGGAACTGCCCGTCATCGAGGCCTTCCTGAGCCTGTTCAGGGCGCGCGGCCTGCCGCAAGCCATCAGGAGCGACAACGGTCTGCCCTTTGCCTCGCCCAACGGCCTCTACAACCTGTCGAAGCTGTCCGTTTGGTGGCTCCGGCTCGGCTTGCGGCTCGAGAGGATCAAGCCCGGCAACCCGCAGGAGAACGGCCGCCACGAGCGCATGCACCGCACCCTCAAGCAGGAGACGGCGCGTCCGCCGGGCATGAACGCCCTCCAGCAACAGGGCCGCTTCGACGACTTCGTCAGCGAGTTCAACGAGGAGCGTCCCCATGAGGCGCTCGCCATGAAGACGCCGGCTGAGCTCTACGCCCCGTCCTCAAAAGCCTATGAGGGCCTGCCGGAGGTGGAATACCCCTTCCACGACAGGGACATCCTCGTCACCGCCTGCGGCCGCATCTGCATGGCGAGGAAGAAGATCAACGTCTCGACCGT
>NZ_FYAV01000087.1:0-23283 GCF_900185745.1 Stappia sp. TSB10GB4
CGGCGGCGTCCGGGCGTGCTGCCGCGAGGCCCTCGGCTCTCCGATCCCGCATCTTCGCTTCGCTTCGTGCGGGATGACGCTAGGAGGGGCCGGTGCGCGGGATGACGAACAGTGAGGCACCCGCCCCTACTCGTCGCCGATCATCCGGTTGAGCCGGGCGATGGCCTCGACGAAATCGTCGAAGCGGCGGTTGGAGCGCACCATCTCGCGCAAGCTCCACACCAGCAGGCTCGACGAGGAGCCCGCCCATAGCAGCAGCACCAAGTGGGCAAGGTCCCCGCGTGCCGCCACCTCGCGCAGCGCCGGCTCCATCATGCGCCGTCCGCCCCAGAGGCTTCCGCGCCAGAGCTTTCCGCCCCATAGCCGACCGCCTGTCGCTTCTCGCTGCGCGTCAGGAACGAGGCCCGCTCGACCCGCTCCCACAGGGCCGCACGCTCGGTCGACAGCGCCTCGATGGCATCGGCATCGGGCACCAGCCGCAGGTCCGCCTGCCCGGGCGGGGAGAGCCACCGCGCCAGCGCCTCGCCGACGCGCGCGGCCAGCGGCAGCACGGTCTGGCGCCAGAAGGCGCGATTGGCCTCCTGGTAGTTGGCGAAGGTGTTGTCGCCGGGGATCGCCAGCAGCATCGGCGGCACGCCGAAGGCGAGCGCGATCTCGCGCGCCGCCTGGTTCTTCGCCTCGATGAAATCCATGTCGCGCGGGGTGAAGCCCATCGGCTTCCAGTCGAGCCCGCCTTCCAGCAGCAAAGGCCGCCCCGCATTGGCCGGGCCCTGGTAGCCGGCCTCCAGCTCGCCCTTCAGCCGGTCGAACTGCTCGTCGGTCAGGTTCGCCGCATCCGCCCCGCCATAGACCAGCGCGCCGGAGGGGCGCGCCGCGTTGTCGAGCAGCGCCTTGTTCCAGGCCCCGGCCGCGTTGTGCAGGTCGAGGCTGACCTGCGCCGCCTCCAACGGGGCGAAGCCGTAATGATCGTTGAGCGGGTGGAACACCTTCAGATGCAGCACCGAAGGGTGCCCGTCGCGCGGGTCGGCGGGAAAGCGCACCGTGCGCCCGGCGACCGTATAGTCGAACGCCTCCGGCCAGCCGTCGCGCCCCGGCACCACCCGCACCCGGTCGGGCCGCAGCGCATGCAGCTCGCGCGGGCGGCCGTCGATGTCGACCCGCTCCAGATAGGCATTGCCGGCGACCTGCAGGTAGCCGTGAACCTCCTCCAGCAGCCCCTGTCCCGACTGGCCCGGCGAGGGCCGCGCCAGCAGCTCCAGCAGCGGATGCGTGTCGAGTTCGCGCGCCCCCTCGTAGAGCACCAGCGGCACGCTGGCCGCCGCCTCCGCCACCATCCGCACGGCCCGGTGCACCACCGGGTTCCGGGCATATCCCTCGCGGGCGAGCGCCGCATAGTCGCGCGGCGTCCACACCGCCCGGCCGGCGCCCGAAAGCGCCAGCAGCGGCCCGGCGCGCGAGGCCTTGGCCTCGGCTGATGGGCGACGAAAAGAGTCAAGAAGGTCGCGCAACCCCATGATCCAGAATCCTTTTTCCGGTCGACTTGAGAAACTGAGTCCGCTGCCTGAGACATCGATTCAAACAGATCGATTCAGATGCCTCGCGTCGTGATTCAACGCCCGTAATCGGGCTTCACAGGCTGCGCAGGCGCGGGCTTGCCAGCGGCTTCAAGGCCAGTTCGTGCAGCGCATAGACCAGCGCATCGAGCCGGTCGGGCGAGTGGCCGGCCGACAGCCCGTCGGGGGCGAATTCCGCCATTTCATCTCATTCGCCCTAAGCTATTGGATTTTCAGGATTTAGGTTTTACGGTTTTGCCGTGTTTTACAGTTCTGTTCCTCGCTCGTTCTCCTGAGCGTCAGGAGAGCGGCCTTGCCACTCGTCTTTCGGTCGGCAAACCGCGAATACCGCTCGATCATGGGAAGCGACATACCGACGATATCGCCGATCTGAGCCGTGGAGAGGCCGGCGCGGCGCAACCGGATCACCGCCGTGCAGCGGAGGCCGTGCAACGTCACACCTGCCAGTTCCGGGATCTCGTCTCGCGCTTCGGCGAAATGCTTGGAGAACAGTTTGCGGGTGTAGTGCTGCCCATCCGCGCGCCCACCCTCCTGCAGCAGGAACGGGCCCGGTCGCTTTTCCCAGGTCGTCATCTCCGCTTCGAGTTCAGGGACGATCGGGCAATACACCTCACGGCCGGTCTTCTGTGCACGATAGGAGAATCCACCGTCATCAATGTCGGTCCAGCCGAGCCGCACAGCGTCACTTCCCCGCATACCCGTCCACATGTAGAGCGCCACGCCTCGACGGACGACGCCCTTGAGCTTCGACAGGGCCGCGTCGATCTGCTCGGGCGTCCAAGGCTTGTGCCCCGTGTCCTTGGCATAGGGCTTCACACCCTCAGTCAGGCTGTGCTCGACATGGTCCCGAACCCGCGCCCATGTCGAAAGCGCCCGCATGGCGCTCAGGAAATTGTTCGCCTTCCCCGGCGTGCCGGCCAGGCCATCCATGACCGCTTGGACATGCACCGGCCGCAACCCCTTCGCCGGCAGGTTCCCCCAGGCAGTCCGGCCGATCTTGAGCGCTCGCTCGTACTGATCGATCGTGCCCGCCGCGAGAGTGCCCGACGTCCGGATGAACTCCAGATAGGCGTCGAGAATCGCACCGAACGTATCAACCGGAATCGCTCCGGCGAGCCCTTGAGCTTGTCGAATGGCGTTCCAGAACTCCGGCGAGTGCGGATCATCGGGCAGGCGGATGCGCGGGCCGGCATGAGCCGTTCCCCTACCCGGCTGATGATAGAAGTATTCCCGGCCGCGCCTGACGACGCGATGAACACCCTTCGGCAGGTTGACGGCGGCCCGCTTACGCTGACGTGGCATGACGTGCCCCCTCTAGGAAAGGGTCGCTGGCAGCTTGCCCAAACCCGCTCGCCGACATGGAACCTAGCGCCATGTCGACATCGGCCCAACGCCACCTGACGCAACCGTTCGACAGCTTCACCGGCTTTGGGAGAACGCCACGCCGAACCATCTCGTGAACGGTCGTCTCCGACACATCCAGCTCGCGGGCCAGCGAGGCGCAAGAAAGGTAGGAAGGCGGCCGGTCCATGGTGTTTCAGTCCTCCACTCCGGCGTTCCGTTCGTCGAGGGGCGTCATGTTGAGAGGCGAAAGGTACTCGTCGCCACCGTCGATCTCCGGCAGGTTCTCCCAACCGCGGATCTCGTTCGGACTGAGCCAGCCCCATTCGCGGCCGATGCGGTAGCTCTCGTAGCGCGCCTTCATGTCGCCGCGCAGCAGGCCGGCGAGGTCATGCTCGACGAAGAACGCTCGCCGGCTTCCCGTTGGCAACAGCGCCACGTTCATCGCCTGTTCGAGACGGCGCGCCATGGGAGCCAGGCACCGCACGACAAGCGCGCGGCTTTCCATCTCGACGTTGGAATAGGTGCCGTGGTCGAGGATCCCGACGACGGTCGGCGGAACGCCCCAGATCCGGCAAATGTCGAGATTGGTCAGCTTCCGGCTTTCGAGAAACTCCGCATCCTTCGCGGTCATCGAGAACGATTTCCATTCCGCTCCGCCGTCGAGCACCATCACATTCGAGGTAACCGTGTTCGCCTCGATCTTCGCCCGCAGCTTATCCAGCGCGGCATCCTTCTTCTCGCCGCCCATGGCGTTCGGAAAGACCAGGGCGCCGGAAGGCCTGTTGCCCTTCGCCGCAAGTCCCGAAGCCGTCTCCTGTTGGGTGAGCGCCAGGTTGAACGTTTCGCGCGCGAGCTGGATCGGTGAAAGGCCCATCACACCGTCGCGGGCCAGGCGATAGCGAAGATGCAAGATCTCGTCTTGCAGGTAGATGCGCAACCGGCCGTTGCGATCGGTCACGCGGTAGCGGAGCCGGCCGCTTTCCAGTCGCTCGACGGCCACGCGGCCGGGGTCGATGGGATGCAGCGCTGTCACCTGCCCTCGCGCGTTCCAGTCGAGCACGGCATAGGCATTGCCGGAAATCAGCAGGCTCGCAATCAGCATCTCGCGCGCCTCGAATGCCGTCATGACACCATTGGGCGCATCGTGCAGAACAGCGAAAAGCGGATGCTCGGTCGCCCGCTCGCGTCCGCCATTGCCGGCGCGCCGATAGACGTTGAGCGGCACCGCCGCGAGCGCTTGAGAGATGACGGCGATGCAGGCGCCCGCCGTTGCCAGACCGCTGGCGCGCTGCGGGTCGACATGGGCACCAGATCCGCCGTTGAGGCCGAACCATTCGGCAATGAACGGGTCATCCGACTGGATTCGGGTTTCGCTGGCGCGGCGCTCGCGCCCAAGGATGCGGGAAAGCCAGGTCATCGGGAAAGCTCCCAAAGCTTGAGCGCACGTTCGGCGTAGCGCCGGAAGGGCGATGCGTTTTCGAGCGAGCGCGCCTGAATCACGGTCCCGTCGTAGGCCGGCCAAGCCAGCACGACGGAGATTTCATGCAGATCGACGGCACGCAACTCGCGGTGGTCGCCGTCGCGATGCTCGTCGACGGCGGTGAAGCCGAAGGACATGCCACCCAGGTCGCCTCGTTCGGCCAGAGCCAGCACATCGCGCCCATGAGTGGTGTCGGGAACGTCGAGGTCGAACGCCAGCCCGCGCGAATCTTCCGCCAGGCGAAGCGTGCCGGATCGGGTGCGGGCGAGCACGCGGCCGGGATCATGGTCGACAAGGGCGAGCACGTCGCCCCGGCCCCTGATGGTGGCGGCGAAGGCCCCTCGCGCGATCGTCTCGACGAAACGCCCGCCGATGGAGGCAGGATTGTCGAAGGTTGCGGCATAGCCTTCCAGCTTGCGTCCCCTGGCGCGGATTTCCACCGCGAGCGCGCGGCGTTCCGGTGCGGTGCGGGCCGTGGTCATAGGTGAACCTCTCGATAGGGATGCACCAGGCGGTCGACGCCGATCGCAACCGCCGCCGTCTTGAGGTCGGACACGGCTTCGCGGTGCTCGTAGAAGTGCCCGACCAGCATCAACACGGCGTGGTCGACGGCCGGCGGCACCGGCTCGGCCTGCATATCGACGCCGATGCTCGCCAGGTGGTCGCTTGCCGCCGCGATCATGGCAGCGATTGCAGCGTCATCCTCGTCGTGATCGACACGGCAATGAGCTTTCGCGGCGGCAAGGTCGATCATCGATCAGATCTCCGCGTAGCGGAACGCTTCGACGTGGCGCACGGCCACGTCGGCGTCGAGGAAGGCGTGCAGCAGCGCGCCGCCATTCGAGGCAACGTCCGGGTGATACGGGTTCAGCAGAATGTCGACGGCAGACCAGTAACCGATGACCAGTTCGCCCCACTGCCCGTAGATCAGCGCCGACTTGTCGCTGCCCGCGCCGATATCGGTCGGAACCTGCGTCGAGACTTCGACGCGCTGCCCGTGGAACAACTCGGAAGCGGGAATGACGTGATCGTCGTTGTCCTTGATCTTGCGAACCGCCTTCATGACCGTCGGGTTGGTCAGGAACGCCGCCGTACCTGTCACGTCGTCGATTTCCAGCGCGGAAATCAGGTTCGCCGTCGTGTCGGAAAAGTCGGTTTCCGTCGTCTCCTTGTCGACACCCGGTGTCCGCAGGATGCCGCGCGGTTCGGCGTTCTGTCCGCTGCCGTTGATCGCGGCAAGATCAAGCCCCTGAGCGATGATGAAGCCCAGATCACGGCGCAACAGATCCTCGATCGCGGTCCCCGACTGAAGCATGAGACGGCGCGAAAGGCGGTATTCGCCGGTGATCGTCTTCGGCCCCATCGACACCTTTTCGAAGCCGGCGGCGCTCCGGTTCGCGTTGCCATTCTCCTGCACCCAGGCGGCGGAACCGGAGGAAGCAAGGTTCGGCAGGTCGAGGAAACCCGTCAGGTTCGCCATGACGGTTGCGCCCATCGACTGCACCTTGAGCGCCGGGCGGAACCGATCCGCGACAGCGGCGACATTGGTGGCGACGGTGTAGCCGCCGGCCGGGTCGCTGCCGACCGTCTGCGAGCGGACCTCGCCCATGAGGATTTCGTCGGAACGGCAAGGTGGATGCCGGCTCCGGCACGCTGCTCGCGGCCCCGCGAAAGCTCCTGGTGCACTTCCGCCTCGCGGCCGGTCAGCCGGCCGGTCATGGCGCCGTTGATCGCCGCCGAGAGCGAATAGTTGCGCAGCTCGTGGCGCATCTCGCCGTCACCGCCGACGCGCTCGCCTGCCGCCTCGAGGCGTTCATAGGCGGCCAGCTTCTCGGCACGGGTGATCTGGTCCTCCAGCGAGCGGGTTTCCGTCTCCAGTGCGGCGAACTGCTTGCGCTCGCCCTCGTCCAGGTCGCGGTTGTCGTGCATCGCCTTGTCGTTGAGCGTCCGCATCTCCGCGATCTTCGCGGCGCGCTTCTCTTTGAGGTCGTTGAGCTTCATGGAAAAGGTTCCTTCCAAAGGGACTGGACTGTCTCTCGACGTTCAATCTGGTTTCAGGGTCAGGCCACCGGTGCGTTGCGCGGGTGGGAGAGGATCACGGTCGCGCCGATCGGCGTGGCCGCGCCATGCGTGCCGGAGAAGTCGGCCAGCAGCTTCGCGAAGGGCTTTCCGCCGATGTAGCCGACCTTCGTCACGGTCGCGGTCGCATGCGCCGCGTTGAGCGTCTTCACGATGCCGCCGGTACCGACCGTATCGACGCCCTGCACGTCGGCGGCAGTGACGGCGGTGTAGTCGCCGTCTTCCTCGTCGGCATGGGTCAGCTTGAACTCGACCTTGTTGGTCTCGCTGAAGGTGATGCCGCCGCTACCGACATGGATGGCGAAGACAGCGCCGTCGAAACCGCGAAGATCGATCGCGGACGGCGTGTTGTCGGCATCATAGGCCGCCGGGGGAATGGCGATCATGACGCCCAGGTTGGAAATCAGGTCACGCATGGTGTGGTCCTTCTCAGGGAGCAACCGCCGTCGCGGCGGGATAAAGATCCATCGGGCCAGCCATGCCGGCGCGGGGACGTGCCGCCTCGCGGCGGGAAAGGGTGTCGCCCTGCATCGTCGACTTCCGTCCATGCCTGGACGGTCCTCCTACCCCGGCAGGGCGACAGGCCAGACGCGGCCGGTGGGGTCGGGAGGTGTTCGCGGATCATCATGCTTGCCCCGTGGCCGGAAGGCCTTCGAGGCCGCGCTTGCGAACGGCGAAGTTCACGACATCGGCGACTTTGCCGGCCACATCCTTTTCGGGGCAGCCCAGGTCGCGAAGCTCTTGAGCGACGCTGGCCCATATACCGTCACGCATCTCGCGGAACCGCGCCGCAAACTTCGCATCGTCGGTCTCGATCTGGCGCGCCCGCTGCATGGCAATGAGACAAGCCGCTTCGTAGCGGTCCGCCATTTCGGCCATCTTTCCCGGGGTAATCCCTTGCCATTCTTCAGAGTTGGTCATTCGGTTACCTCGGCTCCGGCTATAAGTTTGGCAACGGAGCGCAAGAGCGTCCCGTCGAGCTCAGCAGTCAGATTTTTCGCAGTGCGAAAGCGGTATGTCTCGCGTGCGAAAGCGTCCTCGGCGACCTTCTGTGCTGGATAGCCGCCACCTCCGACGCTCTCGATTACAGCTGCGAGCGCCGGGTGGTCGTAGCGATACCACCCGTCGAGCACCCGCAAACTTGCCCCAGAACCGTTGCGAGGAAGGGTTAGCCAGACATTGGCAGGTGGAACGGGGCACACAGCCGGCGAGGTCTCATTCCATCGCGCCTCAGAAATGGCGTCGATGCGTCCCGTCCCTAACCCTTCTAAGGTTTTTGCCAGTGCCAGATCGAGCGTCGGCGCGCATTGCTTGGTAACAGGAAAGTCGCCGTCTTCGCTTCTCTCGCCAGTTCGTATGAGATTACTGAACACGTGCTCTGCATCTACCGCGCGTTCCGGATGATCGGTAGCGGCGCAGGCGATCAAGAAGCGTGCCGCGTCAAGATAGGTCATGTGCGCCGCGCCCCGGCCACGGCCAGCTTGTGAGATGCGGCCTGCCTCGCGAAGGCGGCGCGCGAAGACACCCAACGTTGCGCCCGTATCGAGCCGTTGTGCTTCGCAGGTCGCTACCAGTTCGCTCAGAAGTGCCATCTCAAAACCCCAACGCTTTATCGGAATGATACGCCGATAAAGCGTTGGGGGTCAATTTTATTTGCGCATCGTGCAAATGAAAATTAAGCCGAGCTAGTTCGCGACTTGGGGCCTTCCCCGCTCGCCAGCCTTGTCAAGCAACTCTTCGTGTGTCTCGACCGCATCATGAAGTTTCGCGATGAGTTCTCCCGCAAGGTCCAAGGCTATCGCGACGTTACCAGCAAGAGCGCCGCCAGGATCAAGATCGGAGAGATTGCGAGACACAGTGGCACATAAGGACACGATCGCCATGGCATCATAGCCGCATTGGATAAGCTGATCGGCCGACATCTCCCGATGCTCGATTAGGCGGAGGCTGTCCGTTTTGGTTGCTCTGCGGAGTGGTTCCATGCTCATTTCGCACCTCCTTTCGGCATCGGCGCCATGAAGTGGGCCGAGATCATGGCAGCGCGATTGATAGCCGCAAGGAACCCCACATGGACGCCGCTCCACTCCTGTCCGTCTTTCGCGCGTTCGATCATCTCCCGCACGATGCAGGTCAGGAGAGTTGCGTTGAAGTTGGTGGGATGTCGTCCGACATAGGACAGATATTCATCGGCGAGCGCCCCGCCGGTTTCGACGTCTTGCGTATAATTGCCGGTCGGCGAAATCTGCCAGTAGTCGATTCCGCCCGTCCGTTTCGGACGGGGTTGCATGAACGATAGATCGTCAGCCGGGTGCGGTCCCTTGAACCGTTTCCCCTTATCCGATGCACCCTTCGTCTGCCGCGTTGCGTCGATAAGCATGGCAATTCTCCCGTTGGCTGGAATGCAGCCAAGACGGGACGGCGCACGGATTCGTGGTATTGAGAGAATCGGTCATGCGAGGCCCCGTTTCGGCTTCGTTTGGCAAGTGCCGGTCGGGCGTTGGCGCGCCCGGCCGGTGCGAGTAGATTGCGCCTGTTTGGTGATAACGTCAATGAAGGTCCTAGAAGATAAGCCGCAGTCAGCCATGTCCGACGAAGCTCTTACTGCCATCTTGGATAACGCGCGGCATCTCACGAAGAGTGCAAAATCTCTCTATCGAGCAAAAAATTATGCTCTCGCAGTACATTCGTCGATAATAGGTATTGAAGAAAGTGCAAAATACTTAATAGCGTTCTGTCGATCGCACTTGCCTGAAGAAGTATTCCGAAAGAGATTTCAGCATCTCAACAAGCATGCTGTATCCATGGCGCCTTGGTTCCTCGCAGGACAGCTTTCAGTTGTATATAATGTTCACGTCGCCAGTCAGATGCAGCCCGGCGATGACGATCTAGCAAAAGCCACGCGGACCATGTCCGAGTATATATATCAATATTTCTATAGAAATGACCCTGAAGCTGTATCTAGATCGATAATTAGCGTTCTGGAACCTCAAGACGAAAATACGCAAAAATTAAATCGCAAGGTGGTTCAGCAACGTGAGGTCGACCGCCTAGCTTCTGTTTACGTTGATATATCTGATGATGTTAGAATTTTGACATCTCCGCGGGATTTTGATCGGATCAAAGCCAAAAATTACATAGATATGGCGGAGTTTTGCCTGTGCGTCATACAGTTTATTGGAACCCCTTCGGAGACAATTGAGGACTTCGTGGAGATGTTGCCGGTGGTGGAGCGCCGGAGAATGAAGCGAGAGGCCAAGAAAAATGCCCGTGATCTTATGTCCAGGCGCAACAGATTCGACACATCATCCAATTAACTCCGCCAAGCATGCCGGCAACGCTTCCGGCTCGTGCCGTTTCGAGACGCTGAGAGCCATCGCCAGCGCCACCAGCCCGTCGATCCGGCCCGCTGCCTTCGACTTGTCCAGCTTGCGACCGCCGGCCGGATCGCGCGTCACCACCGCGTTCGCAGCACACATGTTGAGCACCGGGTTGCCGCCGTGCCGCAGCAGCTTTTCCGCCACGCACCGTTCCAGCATGTCGACGGCCGGCGAGAAGTCCTTGAAGCCCTGCCCGAACGGCGTCAGCGGCAACGGCGCGCCCAACAGGCCCAGTTCCCGTTTCAGATCCTCGATGCGCCATCGGTCATAGGCGAGCGAGCGCAGGTCATGGCGCCCGGCGGCACTGGCGATCGTCTCAGCAACAAAGCCCGGATCGATCGTCGCACCGGGAATGAGGGTGATGAATCCCTGCTTCGCCCACAGGTCGTAGGGCACGCGGTCCTCGTTCGACCGGTCCTCGATGTTCGCTTCCGGCATGAAGAAGCGCGACACCACGTCATAGCCGCCCGCCTCGTCTGGAAAGACCATGACGAACGCGGTCAGATCGCGGGTCGCGCCAAGGTCGAGCCCGGCATAGCACTCGCGCCCTTCGAGCACGGCCAGGTCGACCGCATCGGCGCAGGCGTCCCACTCCACCTTGTGAATGAACCGGGAGACGGCGGAAACGCGCTGGTTGAGGATCAGGTTGCGGAATGCCGATTCCTTTGACGGCACAAGCCGGGCCTGCGCGGCCTGTCGCTCCACGTCCTCCAGGGAGCGGAAATCACCAATCGCGGGGTTCGCGAGCCGCCAGGTTTCCGGCTCCCACGGATCGGCATCGCCTGGCGCGGCGTAGAGGGTCAGGTGAAAGGACGGGTCGGCGATATCCCCCGACTGGACACGCAAGCCGTAGTCGACCAGTTCCGACATGACGGCATGGTCCGCCGCCGCCTGCGTCGAAATCACCATCATCAGCGGGTTGTCGCGCGCGCCCGTGGCGGTGTCCATCGCATCGAACAGCGCGCGGTTCGGCGCACTGCCGAGTTCGTCATAGACGACGAAGGAGGGCGATAGACCGAGCTTGCTGCCGGCATCGGCCGATAGCGCGACATAGGTCGAGCCGGCGCCGGCACCATTCAGGACCTCGATCTGTTTGGTGAAGCGGATGACGTTGCAGCGGTCGGCGAGTTCCTCGTGAGCGTCGAGGATCGCGACCATCTCGGCGAACAGCTTCGCGGCCTGGTCGCGGGTGAGCGCGCATGAATAGACCTCGCCGCGCGGCTCGGCTTCCGGTCCCAGCAGGTGGCAGAGCGCCAGCGCCGCCGCGAGCTGCGTCTTGCCGTTCTTCCGGCCCATGCTGAGCACGGCGGTTCGCACCGGCCGGCGGCCGTTCGCCTCCTCGGCATAGACCGCGTGGATGAACTCGCGCTGCCAGTCGCGAAGGCGCATCGGCTGACCGGCCAGCTTGCCGGCGGTGATCGGCAGATCCTCGCAGAACGCAATCACGCGCTCCGGCCGGGTCAGGCCCGGCGCATCCCATGGCAGGACCTCGCGGCCGGCGACCTTGCCACGCTCCGAAAGCGGCTTCGCCCCTACGCCCCTGAGTGCCATCCGACCTTGCCTTTCATCCTGTTAAGTCTATGAAACTAAGTATCTTCGCGACTTCCCACACCGGTCCTAGCCGACCAGTCTCCCGTGATCTCAGGCACCCCCGGTATGCCAGTCATCCGCCGGATCGATGGGATTGCCGCAGGAGTCGAAGCCTTTGAACCTGCGACCGGATGATGCGCGGTCGGGGCGATCAACCGCGTTCGTCTTCTCGTTGTGGCAACTGATGCAAAGGCTCATCAGCCCTTCGAGCGAAGGGAACGGATCGCCGCCGGCCTTGATCGCCTTCACATGGTCGACGGCGATGGCGGGTATGACCTTGCCTCGCAGCTCGCAGGCGTAGCAAAGCGGGCTGCACGACAGCTTCGCCTGCCTCAGCCGCTGCCAGCGGGTTGTGTTGTACGGCCATTGCGCCATGTCACCGCCTCCCGTCTTCGGTAGGTGGTCGCCATCGCTTCTCAGCCCATTCAAGAGCCCTTTTCGGCCTCTCGACAGACGCAGAATTCATTGAGGAAGAAGACTGGTTTTCCGTGGTAGGACACGAATGTCCCCCTATACGACGAGGCTTCGGCCCCATCTTGATCCAGGTCAGCCACTCGGCGGAAAGGACGCGCACGATGTTGGAGAGGTGCTTGCGCCCAGGAACGGGGCGATGATCGACGGTGATCCAACGCAGCTCAGCAAGTCTGTCCTGAGCCCGTTTCGCGGTCTTCCTGCACATGCCACCACGCGCGGCGATCTCGTCCAACGTCAGCCGGCAATCGCCGGTTCTGTGAACCTCATCAGACACGATACGGGCGTAGGCAACCTGACTGGTGGTCAGCAGTCCCGCCATCGCCGGCGGCATCGGCCATGTGGCGGCCAACGTCCGCCGGCGCCGGATAGATTTCTCGCGATCGGGGGAGCGTTGCGGTTGCGGGCGGCGAAACCTGCTCAGCAGCCGCCTTTGCGGACGTTCAGCGATGGGCAGGGCAGGACGTGTCGCGATCTCTCCGGATGCGTATCCCGCAAGCCGTTCTGGATCGGTAGGACGCGCAAGAAGATCCTCGAGGCGCGCCGGACGACCGCTCAGGCCCGCCGACATGAGCTGGTGATAGGTGCTCATGACGCACCTCCACCTGCCAGGCGACGAGCCCGGATTGCAGCAAATGCGCCGCCGTGGTAGTTGTTTTCGTCGAAAGCGCTGCCGTGCTTTTCACAATCGTTGCCGCCGCTCCGGGTACCAGCCGGGGCGGCGGTTCGCTTTTGTGCACCGGGTGGCAGAGCCCGTTTTTTGGTTTTACAGTTAGCCCGTCTGTTCCGGTCCCGTTCATGGTTTCCCGGTCGAACGCTGTAAACATCAAGGCCTTGCTTTTCTTCGCATTTCAGCCTTTCAGCTAAATTCCGCCATCTCGTCTTCGAGTTCCGGAAAGGTGCCGACATGGCGCACCCGGCCCTGCTCGTAGAGCATGGCGACCGGCTCGGCGCGCAGCCACTTGCCCCGCCGCGCCCGCACCTCGGCGACGGGCACGCCGGGGTCGACGCCGTTGATCACCGCGCCGACCATCTCGCCGCCCTGGTTGACCTCGGCGACCAGGCAGTCGGCCCCGAGGCTCCGCCACAGCTCCACCGCCGCGCGGGCCCAGCGCGCCGGCTTCGCCGCCCGCAGGCTCGCATCCGCCAGCACATGGACGATGCCGGCCACGTCGATGCCGGCGGCAATGATCCCGCAGGCGTCCGAGCGGCGGGACGAACCCGCCGGCGGATCGACCGCAACGACGATGCGGGTGAGCTCCTCCGGCCGCCGGTCGCTGCGGCAGCGCTCCAGCGCGTCGCGGCTCCACATCGCGCCCTCGCGCTCGCCGACGATCTCGCCGTCCAGTTCCTGCCGCGCCAGCCGCGTGCCGCGATAGCGGGCGCGGATCGCGGTGATGAAGCCCTTGGCCAGATGCGCCGCGTTGGCTTCCGTCGCCGCGCGGGTCACCACCGTGCCCTCGTCCTCGATCAGCCGCTTCAGGAGCGGGATCGGGCGCGGCGTCGTCGTCACCATCTGGCGCGGATGGGCGCCGAGCCGCAGGCCGAATTGCAGCATGTCCCAGGTCTCCTGCACATGCCGCCACTTGGCGAGTTCGTCGCACCAGGCGATCTCGAATTGCGGCCCGCGCAGCGCGTCCGGGTCCTCGGAGGAAAACACCTGCGCCACCGCTCCGCACGGCCATTCCAGCCGCCGGCGCGAGGGCAGCCATTGCGGGCGCTCGGACGGCGGATGCACGGACAGCAGGCCGGAGACGCCCTCCACCATCACCTCGCGCGCATCCATCTGCGTTTCGCCGACGAGCGCGATGCGCAGCTCGCCGCCCCGCCCCTCGCGCGCGGCCGCGTTTACCGCCGCGCGCAGCCACTCGGCCCCGGCGCGGGTCTTGCCGGCGCCGCGCCCGCCGAGCAGCAGCCACACCCGCCAGTCGCCCTGCGGCGCAAGCTGGTGCTCATGCGCCCATATGGGCCAGTCATGGCGCAGGAAGCGCAGTTCCGCCGCCGTCAGCCGCGCCAGGAAGTCCGGCAGCCGCCCCTTCGCCGCACAGGCGGTCAAGGCGCCGCGCAAGCTCGTGCCTGAGTGCATCCTCGTCCCTCCCTGCCGGGTCCAGTTCCCTCACGCCGCTGCGCAGCTCGACCAGCACGTCGAGCGTCCGGGCGAGAATGCCGAGCGTGCGGGCATTGCGCTCGGCCAGTTGCGAGGCCTCCGTCCGGTCGAGCTTGAGCGTGCGGGCGCGGCCGATTTCCAGTTCGATCGCCTCCACCTGCCGCTCGAACGCTTCCGCCAGCCGCCCCACCAGGCAGGCAAGGCCCTGCGTGTCGCCGGCGGCGATCAGCCCGCGCACATCGCCCGAGCGCACCCAGCCTTCCGCCTGGATGTGGCGCAGCACCGTGCTCTTGGCGACGCAGAACCGCTTCACCACCCCGTCCGCGTCCAGCGCGCCGCTCTCGTAGAGCTGCCGCGCCTCAGCCCAGGCCTCGACGCCCAGATGCACCGGCGCCTTGCGGTCGGGAGAAGCTGCGTGTGTCGGGGGTGGCTTTCGGGTTTTGGCGCCCGCCGCCTCGGGATCGGCCTGCAGGGTCCCGGCCTCGGCCGGTTTGTCCCTGGCTTCGGCCTCGGTCTTCGCCCCCGGCTTCGGCTCGGTTGTTGCCTTTGCCCGCGCCGTCGTAACGCCCGCCGCCTCTCGGGCGCTGGCCTCTTCCGGGGATTGCGCGGCACCGTCCGCTGGCGCCTTTGAACCGGCCATCGGCTCCTCCCTGGTTGATGTGGGGATCCTGTTCGGCAAGGATCAGCAGGCGGCTCGAGACGTCGGCACGACCTCGCATCCCCTCGGCCGTCACACCGGGCAAGCGCTAGCGCGACCCGGTGCCCATTGGCTGCCAGAGCGGCGGCGGCGACACGCGGTCCCAGCCCCAGGCGCCACTCCCCCCAAGAAGAAGAGATGAGGGGGGAGATGTCGGCGCAGCCGACAGAGGGGGGTGAGCAGCGGCAGCGATGGAGCGCAGTTCTTTCTTTGCGTCCTCCCGGACGCAGCCTCTCTTTCGTCCTCCCGGACGAGGCCGAAGGCCGAAGATCCGGGATCGGCGAGCCACGGCGGCTGCGGTGTCTTCCGGGAGTGCCGTCGACAGGCTCTCGGCTCCCCGATCCCGGCTCGGCGCTCACGCGCCGTCCGGGACGACGCCAAGGAGAGGCTGGAGAAAAAACACCTGCCGAGGGTGCCAATGGTTCCCGGATCTTCGGCCTCGTCCGGGACGACACGCGAGGGGGTGGCACGGCCTCGCATCCCCCCGGCGGTCACACCGGGCGCGCGCTAGCGCGACCCGGTGCCCATTGGCTTCCAGAGCAATTGCGAGAACGCGCCGGCCGCGCCACACGCACCGGTCTCCCCCCTTGAGGGGGAGATGTCGGCGCAGCCGACAGAGGGGGGGGCCGACCGCAAGCGGCGTGAGGACAAACACCACACCCAGGCGCTCATCGCCCTCGCAGGGCGACGCGTCACCGTGCTCTGGACCATGATCCAGCACCGACAAACCTACGATCCTCTCAGCAAAGCTGCTTGACTTCCGCATTACGCAGCTCTCCCTGGTCGGTCATCACGTGGATGGTTATTCGATAATTCTTATATTCCCGCCTTCTCGCCAGACTATGTGGTCTAAGGCCTGCGGGAGTTTAGGAAAGCTAAAATCCACCTGCCCAGCAAGAACGTCAAAAACCGTCAGAAATCTGGGCCAAACGAACAGCCGCGCATAGTGCTCAGCCAATTCCTTCGCTTCTTCTCGTTTGTATTCCGGCGAATTAACAATGTATATGTAATCAGCCGAAATTGAGAAATACGGCTTTACACCTATTAACCCACCAACTCGAAATTCAATTATAAAAAAATATTTTCCGTCATCGTAAACAAAATTTTCAAAAATGAATGAATTGTACGCATATTCAAAATCTTCTGAAGAAAAATCCTCACCCCTAGAATCAATTACCGACAATCCACTTAACTTTAAGTCAAATGGAGTGCTATCTTGTATCCTAATTATTTGCCTCGACTTAGAATGAACTTCTTTTCCGCTCATTAGTGATGGCCCCAACCTGCTGTTTGAGCAGAACGAAGTCTTGAGATATGCTCGCCGACGGCTGGCCTCACACCCCTTATTGCATCAGTCAAGACATCAATCTCACGAGACCAGCTTCTATTTTGATCAAGAGATTTGAGATAGATCCGTCCCGCAGCCCCACCATGCTCTGTGTGGACAGCCCCTAACGAGAAAACCTCGTTAACTTCAAATCGCCCTTTAAGCCTCTCCTCGATCGCCGAGGCGACCCAGCGGTTCAGCGTCACGCCCTCGTCGGCCGCCGCCATGGCGGCCCTGGCATGCACCTCGGGGCTGACGCGCACGTTGAAGCTGCCGCTGAAGGGCTTTTGCGGCTCCTTTCCGAGCTCCACACAGTCCTCGATATAGGCGTCGACCAGATCCCGGAAGACGCTTTCGACCTCGTCGGCCCGCGCGCATTCGGCGATCAGCACATCGTCGACATGCAGCACGCGCACGAAGAGCACCCCGTTGTCCCAGTCGACGGCGCCCTGGAACCCCTTGTAGCGGATCGTCTTCATATGACTCCCTTGTCCGTGAGATCCCGTCTCACCTGAACGACCATGTAGCGCTTCATCTCGTCGGCCGGATGCGGTTCGTGCACACGAACAATATGGCCGGTCTCACGGTTGACGAACCGGCGCCGGCTCCCGCTGGCGGTCTCGCACTCATAGCCAAGCCCCTCCATCATGCGGACGAAATCGCGCCACGGAAACGGCCCTCGGCAAGCCCTGAACGCCTCGACCAGACGCGCGTGTTTCGTCATTCCGCTCCCGACCTCGGAAGGCCTACCGGGATTCTCCGGCATGGCAACTAAATTTTAGTTACAAAAAACGTGACTTCAATCTCCCAAATCCTAATGCGGCCGGAAGTCCTGAAATCCTAGGTGGTTCCCGCAAGAAACTCAATTCCTTACCCTTCGGCCGGACAGGGCTCACGCAGTTCGCCAAGCCGAACTACGCGCCTTGCAAGGCCGCCCGAGGAGAAGGCTGAAACACAAATGGCGGCCGAACCAATCGGTCCGCCGCCATCGCCAGGCCGCAACTATGCGACCATGCCTGAACCCTACCCGACCACCGTTACGGTGTCAAGGATTTTTTTCCTAGAACCTCACCTCTCAATAAACCCCACCCGGATCTTTTCGTCCATCGGGTTCTCGCCCGGCCAGTCGGCGACGAAATTCTCGTAGTCTTCCAGCGGGATGCCGTCTTCGGGGAAGGTCTGCCCGCGCACCGAGATGCCGGCGGCGTGCACGCTCTCCGGGTCGCCGGAGACCAAAGGGTGCCACCAGTAGAGATCGCGCCCTTCCGCGACCAGCCGGTAGGCACAGGTCGGCGGCAGCCAGGCGAGCTGCGGCACCAGCTCGGCGGTGAGCTGCAGGCAGTCGGACACGGTGGCGAAGCGGTTGTCGTAGTCGGAGCAGCGGCAGCTCTCGCCGTCGAGCAGGGTGCAGGCGAGCGAGGTCCAGACGACCTCGCCGGTGTCCCAGTCCTCCAGCTTGTTGAGGCAGCAGCGGCCGCAGCCGTCGCACAGGGCCTCCCATTCGGCCGGGCTCAGTTCGTCGAGCCGCCGGCCCGTCCAGAACGGCGCGCCGCCCGCGGCGATATCCGTCCCGGCCCCTTCTGCCCCGGCGCCTGCTGCCCCGGCGCCTGCTGCCCCGGCCCCGATTGCCCCTTGTGCGTTGCTGTCCTGAGGCATTCGTGATCCATCCACCACCGGCACATCCTTGAAAGGCCCGGCGGATCGGAGGTAAAACGGATCGCGCCGGGTTGCTCCCGCAGCGGGAGCCTGCCCACGGCCATAGCAGAACGGAAGACCAAGGTGAACCAGCGATCCGGCGATGCCGACCCGCAGGACAGCCCGCAGCCGGCGCCCGCTTCAGGGAAAGGGCCGGCGACGCGCCGCCCGTTCGGCGCCCGCATGCGCTCGGCGATGCTGTCGGTCGATGCATGGGTCGACACCGCCCTGTGGCGGTCGTTCTCGTCGCTGCGCCGGGGGATCGAGGCCTATTCGGCCTGGCTGCGCCGGTTCCGCGCCCGCGGCGCCGGGCGCGTCGCCGCCGAGCTTGCCTCCGACGGGGTCACCTTCGGCCTGCTCGGCCTCGTGCTGATGCTGGCGCTTGCCCAGGACGCGTTCCAGCAGACCGAGCGCGCCGATTGGCGCACCACCGAGGATTTTTCCGTCACCTTCCTCGACCGCTTCGGCAACGAGATCGGCAAGCGCGGCATCCTGCTCAACGACACGGTGCCGCTGGAGGAGATCCCGGACCACCTGATCAAGGCGGCGCTGGCGACCGAGGACCGGCGCTTCTTCTACCATTTCGGCATCGACGTGATGGGCACCGCCCGCGCCATGGTGGAGAACGTGCGCGCCCGCACCGTCGTCCAGGGCGGCTCCTCGATCACCCAGCAGCTTGCCAAGAACCTGTTCCTCACCAACGAGCGGACGCTGGAGCGCAAGATCAACGAGGCCTTCCTCGCGCTGTGGCTGGAGATGAACCTGTCCAAGCGCGAGATCCTGAAACTCTATCTCGACCGCGCCTATATGGGCGGCGGCACCTTCGGCGTCGCGGCGGCGTCGGAGTTCTATTTCGGCAAGAACGTGCGCGAGCTCAGCCTGGCGGAATCGGCCATGCTCGCGGGCCTGTTCAAGGCGCCGACCAAATACGCCCCGCATATCAACCTGCCGGCGGCGCGGGCGCGGGCCAACGACGTGCTGACCAACATGGTGCAGGCCGGCTTCATGACCGAGGGCCAGGTGATCGGCGCGAGGCGCAACCCGGCGGTCGCCATCGACCGCAGCAAGGACCGCTCGCCGGACCATTTCCTCGACTATGCCTTCACCGAGGTGCGCGAGCTGGCGCGCAGCCATCCCGAGCTTGCCAACGACCGCATCGTCATCGTGCGCACCACGCTCGATCCCGGCCTGCAGCGCCAGACCGAGCAGGCGCTGCTGGAAAACCTGCGCGAACACGGCGAGCGCTACAGGGTGCGCGAGGGCGCGGTCGCCGTCTTGGTGCCGGAGACCGGCGCCGTGCGCGCCATGGTCGGCGGGCGCGACTATGGCGAGAGCCAGTTCAACCGGGCGGTCGCGGCGGTGCGCCAGCCCGGCTCCTCGTTCAAGCCCTTCGTCTATATCACCGCCTTCATGAACGGCTACACGCCGGCCTCGGTGGTGCCGGACGCGCCGATCTCCATCGGCGGCTGGAGCCCGCGCAACTATTCGCGTGGCTATGCCGGGCCGGTGACGCTGAAGACCGCCCTGACCAAGTCGATCAACACCGTGCCGGTGCGCCTTGCCCAGGCGATCGGCCGCGACAAGATCGTCGAATATGCGACGGCGATGGGCATCACCACCGAACTGAAGATCACCCGGCCGCTGCCGCTCGGCGTCGCCGAGGTGACCGTCATCGACATGGCCGCCTCCTATGCCAGCTTCGCCAGCGGCGGGCTGAAGGTGACGCCGACCACGATCCTGGAGGTGCGCAACTCCGCCGGCAGGATGATCTACCAGCAGGCGAACGACCGGGCGCCGCCGCAGCGCCTGTTTCCGGAGGAGAAGGCCGGCGAGATGAACGACGTGCTGGTCAACGCGGTGGAAAACGGCACCGGCCGCCGCGCCCGCGTGCCCGGCGTCACCGTCGCCGGCAAGACCGGCACCACCCAGGCCTATCGCGACGCCTGGTTCGTCGGCTATACCGGCAACTACGCGGCGGCGGTGTGGTTCGGCAATGACGACTTCACCTCCACCGCCCGGATGACCGGCGGCAGCCTGCCGGCGATGACCTGGCAGGTGATCATGGACTACGCGCACAAGGGCATCGAGCTGCGGCCGATGCCCGGCGTCGACCGGCCGGCCCGCGGGGACGGCGCCGTTCCGGTGGCGGAGGGCGCCGGCGCCGACCGGCCGCGCCTCCTGCGGGTGCAGTCGATCGCCGTCTTGCAGGAGATCGGCGCCCGGCTCGATGCCATCGGCAAGCGCGCCGAGGCCCCGGCCACCGCCACGCCGCCCGCACAGGCGGAGCCCGTCGCCCGGTGACGCTCGCCCTCGCCCGCGATCCGGAGACCGACGGTCTTGCGCCCGACCGGGTGCCGCCGATCCTGCGGCGGCGGCGGCGGACCCTCGCGCTCGATCTTGCCATCGTCGTCGCCATCGCCCTCGGCGTCGGCTTCTCCACCGCCTATCTGGCGGTCGACCGGACGCCGGCCTTCGGCACCTTGCGGCTCGGCGTGTGGGAGGCGCGGCCGCGCCAGGGCACGCGCGAGGCCGATCCCTATTCCACCGCCACCCATGCGCGCAGCGGCCGCGTGCCGCTGGCCGGCGGCGAGGGGCTGATGTTCCTTGCCGCGACCGACAGCGCCGGCGATCTCCTGTCGCCGCGCTGCGACTACGAGATTTCCGGCCAGACCGCCCCGGCGCGGCTGTGGACGCTGGTGGCGCTGGATGGCGAGATGCGGCTGGTCGCCGGCGCCGCGCCGCGCGGCGGGCTGAACAGCCGCCACATGCTGCGTCGCCCCGGCGGCGACTTCACCATCACCGCCGCGCCGCGCGCCCGGCCGGGCAACTGGCTGCCGACCTCCGACACCGCCGACGGGCTGGTGCTGGCGCTGCGGCTCTACGACACGCCGCTGACCACCGGCACGGGCGTTGCCAATGTGCCGATGCCGGAGATCCGGCGAGAGGCGTGCCGATGAGCGCCCCCGCCGCCCGCTCCCGCCCCTCCCGCTCGGCACGGCTGCGCCAGGCCGTCGACGGCATGGTGCTGGCGCGTTTTGCGCTGCTGCTGCTCGCCGGCCTGTTTCTCGGCGGCATCATTCACATCGCCACCGTGCTCGGCGTGCCGGGCCAGGTGCCGGAAACCGCCTATGCGCGGGTCGCCGCCTTCGGTCCCGACGGGGCGTTCAACCGCCTGCCGGACGTGGCGCCGGGGGCCGAGCCGCTGCCGATGCTCGACCCGATGATGATCCATGCCGCCTGCCGTTTCGACCTTGCCGAGGGGCCGCTGAAGATCGAGGCGGCGCTGCCGCCGCCCTTCTGGTCCTTCGCCCTGTTCGATGCCGGCGGGCGGGCGATCTACAGCCTCAACGACCGCACCTCCGGTGCCGGCGGCCGGCTGGACGTGCTGGTCCTCACCACCGAGCAGCTCAGCGTGCTGCGCGAGAACCCGCCGGAGGGCCTCGAAGACCTGATCGTCATCGAGACCGACGCCCTGCACGGCTATGCCCTGCTGCGCGCCTTCGACGGCGATCCGCTCTACCGCGACCGCATCGAGGCGGCGCTGGCGCAGGCAAGCTGCCGCAGGTTGTGAGCCGGTTTCTCCCGCCGTCCTGTCTTCCGTGTTCCACGCCGCACGTCCCGGACTTCGTCCTGGCCTCTCCTGCCGGCCCGGTCGGCAGCCGCACCGCCGGCCGCGGATAGCCCGATCCCCGCCAGAGCCCGCGCCCGCACCCGGCACGCGGCGATATCGCCCCGCTCTCCCCCCTTGCCGGGCCGTTCGACCGCCGGCAAAGCCGCCGCGCCACGCGCGAAAAACCGCCCTGCAACTTCACTTATCCCCGTACGGGTATTTTTCCCGTAATGATTTAGGAATATAAACCTAAAATTGATAAGTGGAGGCAGGAATGACTGGACTATCCGGAATTTCAGACCTCGCCGGCGTTGCCGGCGCCATGCCCGCCCATCGCTCCCGGCGGCCGGCGGGGAGAGCGGCGCGGGGCGCGGGACTGCTCGTCACCGCCTGCGTCCTGTCGGTGTTCGAGGTGGAGGAGGCCGACCTGTCGCAGCCGAGCCGGGGCCGGGCGCAGGTGGCGCTTGCCCGCCAGGTGGCGATGTATCTGCATCACGTCATCCTCGCGCGCACGCTGACCGACATCGCCCGCGAGTTCGGGCGCGACCGCACCACCGTCGCCCATGCCTGCCGGTTGGTGGAGGACCGGCGCGACGAGCCGGAGTTCGACACGATGATCGGCGGGCTGGAGACCGCGCTGCAGACCGGGCTCGCCGCGCTGCCCGCCCGCCCGCCGTCGTCCCGCCCGCTTCTCCCCCAGCGGGCGGAGGCGTGAGCCATGGCGCCCTCGCAACGCGCGCTGGACCGTCTTCTCGCCCGGCTCGGCACGGCGCCCGCCTGGCAGCTTCAGCAAACCGCCGACAAGAGCCTGCGGCTGTGCGCCGTGCCCGCCCGGCGCGGACCCGCCGGCCCCGGCGGCGCCCCCGCCTCGCCCGCCTCTCCCTCTCCCGTCTCTCCTTCGCCGGCCCCCTCTCTCACCCCCTCTCTCGCTGTCGACCCGGCGCAGTTGCGCGCCGCCTTTGCCGCCGGGCTGGTGGAGCGGGGCGGCGGCCGCCTCACTCTGTCGCCGGCCGGGCGGGCGCGGCTGCGGCGTCTTGCCTGCGGCGAGGAGGATTTCGCCGCCCAGCACCGGGAGCTCGGCACCCGCCGCATCGCCATTGCCGGCGCGGCCGACGAGATCGTCACCGTCAACCATGCCGAGAGCCCGCTCGCCTGGCTGCGTCGGCGGCGCGGCCGCGACGGCGAGCCGATCCTCGACGAGGGGCAGTTTGCCGCCGGCGAGCGGCTGCGCGCCGATCACGCCTTTGGCGCCATCGTGCCGGGGATGCGCGGCATGGCCTGGTCGGCGCTCGGCAGCGGTGCCGGCGGCCCCAGCGCGCGCGATCCGCGCGGCGGGCTGGTCGATCTCACCGACGCCACTTTGGCCGCCCGCGCGCGGCTGGAGCGGGCGATCCGGGAGGTCGGGCCGGAGCTTGCCGGCGTGCTGATCGACGTATGTTGCGAGCTCAAGGGCCTGGAGCAGGTCGAGCGGGAGCGGCGCTGGCCGCCGCGCTCGGCCAAGGTGGTGCTGCTGCTCGGCCTCACCCGCCTCGCCCGCCACTACGGCACCGGCTGAGCGGCCGCTCTCCTCGCTCCCGTCTTCTTTCTCACCGTCTCGATCCCCTGTCGCCTCGCCGCCCTTGCACCGTTCCCCTTGCACCGCCCCCTCCCCGCGTCTTCCCGGACGAGCGAAGCGCGACCCGTATGTGGACGGCCCCCTGAGGGCAAGCGATTAGTTGAGGCTCGCTCGGATCGACAGCGGTTCGTATGTCCGGCCTGTTTCGGCGGCATGGTGAACCGCCATGGCCCAAGATGGGTTGCGCGTGGGGCGGCGCCTAACGGAACCACGGCCTCGACGGCCGGTCGGGTCGCACGGCGTGTCCGCCTCACGTGATCGATCGAACGCTCCATCTCCCTCTCGGCTTGCCGCTCCCTCAAGCCCGGCCGGCGTGG
>NZ_FYAV01000085.1:0-847 GCF_900185745.1 Stappia sp. TSB10GB4
CCACGCCGGCCGGGCTTGAGGGAGCGGCAAGCCGAGAGGGAGATGGAGCGTTCGATCGATCACGTGAGGCGGACACGCCGTGCGACCCGACCGGCCGTCGAGGCCGTGGTTCCGTTAGGCGCCGCCCCACGCGCAACCCATCTTGGGCCATGGCGGTTCACCATGCCGCCGAAACAGGCCGGACATACGAACCGCTGTCGATCCGAGCGAGCCTCAACTAATCGCTTGCCCTCAGGGGGCCGTCCACATACGCCGCCGCCACCACAGCCACAGCACCGGCGTGACCGAAACCGCCGCACCGGAATGACAAACACGCCCGGCCACGCCGGCCGGGCTTGAGGGAGCGGCAAGCCGAGAGGGAGATGGAGCGTTCGATCGATCACGTGAGGCGGACACGCCGTGCGACCCGACCGGCCGTCGAGGCCGTGGTTCCGTTAGGCGCCGCCCCACGCGCAACCCATCTTGGGCCATGGCGGTTCACCATGCCGCCGAAACAGGCCGGACATACGAACCGCTGTCGATCCGAGCGAGCCTCAACTAATCGCTTGCCCTCAGGGGGCCGTCCACATACGGGTCGCGCGATGCTCGTCTGGGAAGACGCAAGGAGAGGCATTCCGCCTCACTCCGACTGAAGGTGCCAATGGTTCCCGGATCTTCGGCCTTCGGCCTCGTCCGGGACGACATCCGAGAGGGAGGCGCGGCCTTGCCCCACCCACAGGCCGTCATCAACTCATATCGTTGAGGTGGTCTCTCGTTCTGGCGTTGAGGATGACGACGATCTTTCGCATGAGGGCTGTGAGGGCGACGATTGGCTTCTTTCCGTTTGCGATCAGCCTGTGGAAGACGG
>NZ_FYAV01000084.1:0-32657 GCF_900185745.1 Stappia sp. TSB10GB4
CCACGCCGGCCGGGCTTGAGGGAGCGGCAAGCCGAGAGGGAGATGGAGCGTTCGATCGATCACGTGAGGCGGACACGCCGTGCGACCCGACCGGCCGTCGAGGCCGTGGTTCCGTTAGGCGCCGCCCCACGCGCAACCCATCTTGGGCCATGGCGGTTCACCATGCCGCCGAAACAGGCCGGACATACGAACCGCTGTCGATCCGAGCGAGCCTCAACTAATCGCTTGCCCTCAGGGGGCCGTCCACATACGCCGCCGCCACCACAGCCACAGCACCGGCGTGACCGAAACCGCCGCACCGGAATGACAAACACGCCCGGCCACGCCGGCCGGGCTTGAGGGAGCGGCAAGCCGAGAGGGAGATGGAGCGTTCGATCGATCACGTGAGGCGGACACGCCGTGCGACCCGACCGGCCGTCGAGGCCGTGGTTCCGTTAGGCGCCGCCCCACGCGCAACCCATCTTGGGCCATGGCGGTTCACCATGCCGCCGAAACAGGCCGGACATACGAACCGCTGTCGATCCGAGCGAGCCTCAACTAATCGCTTGCCCTCAGGGGGCCGTCCACATACGGGTCGCGCTGCGCTTGCCCGGGGGGACCTCGGAGAGGATGCGAGGCGATTCCTCCCTCTCGGAGGTCATCCCGGCCGCGCGCAAGCGCAGAGCCGGGAGCCATTGGCAACCTCGGCAGATATTGTCTCTGCTCCACCCTCCCGATGCGTCATTCCGGGCGAGCATCGCGCGACCCGTGACCGGGGAGGCACTGCGGTCGTGGGGTGGTTCCGGAGCGTTACCGCAATCGCCCCCGGCTCTCCGGCCCCGGATCTTCGGCCTTGCGGCCTCGTCCGGGAGGACGCCGGGAGAGGGCGATGCGTGGGTGGAGCGGACGCGCGCACCCCACTCTCGGCTGTCATACCTGCGAAGGCAGGCATCCAGTATCCGCCGGTGCCGGCAGGTTTGCGGGAGCAGCCGCTCCAGCCTCGGCGAGGGGCGTCTGCGGCACCGCCGCGGCTCGGGCTGAGCCGCCTGGGGTTACTGGATCCAGGTCTTCGACTTCGTCGAAACCGGGATGACATCCCGTGGGCGAAACGGACGCGCGCCTTCGCGGGAAGATTGACGCGGCGGCTGCGATCGCCAACAAGATCACGCCATGAGCCGACCCGTCCTGCGCTTCGCCCCCTCGCCCAACGGCCGCCTGCATCTCGGCCATGCCCTGTCCGCGCTGCTCAATGCGCGGATGGCGAGGGCGCTGGGCGGCCGGCTCTTGGTCCGCATCGAGGACATCGACGCTGCCCGCTGCACGCCGGAGCTCGAAGCCGGGGTGCTGGAGGATCTGGCCTGGCTCGGGCTCGACTGGGAACGGCCGGTGCGCCGGCAATCCGAGCATT
The DNA here is from genome assembly GCF_900185745.1 of Stappia sp. TSB10GB4. Taxonomy (NCBI): domain Bacteria; kingdom Pseudomonadati; phylum Pseudomonadota; class Alphaproteobacteria; order Hyphomicrobiales; family Stappiaceae; genus Stappia; species Stappia sp. TSB10GB4. The sequence continues at coordinate 1,388 of NZ_FYAV01000084.1, forward strand.
TCTCCGACTATCGGGCGGCGCTCGACCGGCTGGCGGCCATGGGGCTGTTGCGCAAGACCTTTCTCACCCGCGGCGAGATCGCCCGCGCGGTGGCGCGGCTGGAAGAGGAGCGCGGCGCGCCCTGGCCCTGCGATCCCGACGGGGCGCCGCTCTATCCGGGCGACGAGGCGGTGCTGAGCCCGGCCGAGATCGCCGCACGCGAGGCGCAGGGCGCGCCTTTCGCGCTGCGGCTCGACATGCGGGCGGCGCTCGGCCGCTGCAAGGCGCCGTTGTCCTGGCAGGAACTGCAAGACGACGAGGCGCGGGGGGCACCAAGCCGGCTCGCCGCCGATCCGGCGCGCTGGGGCGACGTGGTGCTGGCCCGCAAGGATACGCCGACCAGCTATCACCTGTCGGTGGTGGTCGATGACGCGCGGCAGGGGGTGACCCATGTGGTGCGCGGGAAGGACCTCTTCGAGGCGACCGCCGTGCACCGGCTGCTGCAGGTGCTGCTCGGCCTGCCCGAGCCGCTCTACCGCCACCACCGGCTGATCCTGGACGCGGACGGGCGCAAGCTGTCGAAGTCGCAGGGCGACACCGCGCTCGCCGAGTTGCGGGCGCGCGGCGCGACGCCCGAGGAGATCCGGCGACGGATCGGGCTCGATCCCGACGCCTGACGCCTCAAAGCCCGAGGAAGGCCATCCACAGCACGGTGGAGACGACGGCGAGGCCGGTCGTCAGGGTGATCGAATTCGCCGACATGGCATGGCCGGTGCCATAGCGGTTGGCGAAGAGGAAGGCGTTGATGCCGGTCGGGCAGGCGGCGGTGAGCGTTGCCACCGAAACCCAGAGCGGCGGCAGATGCACCACATGGGCGGCCATCAGATAGACCACCGCCGGCATCACGCCGATCTTCAGCAGGCTGAGCAGCAGGCCGGGGGCGAGATTGCCGCGAATGCCATAGGCGACCATGCTCATGCCGAGCGAGAACAGGGCGACGGGGATGGCGGCGCTGGCGATGCGCGACAGCACATCGGCGAAGACGCCGGAGACCGGCAGGCCGGTCATCCGCCAGAGGCCGCCGGCGACAATGCCGATGACGATCGGATTGGTGGCAAGGTTGCGGGCGATGCCGGCCAGCAACTCGCCGAGCGGCTTGGCCGCCTGGGTGCCGTCGAGCACCGCCGCGCGTTCCATCAGCACGGCGCAGACCACGGTCAGCACCGGCAGGTGCACCGAGATCAGCACGAAGAGCGGCACCAGCCCCTCCTCGCCATGGATCGCGGTGATCAGCGGGATGCCGACCAGCACCGTGTTGGCGAAGGCGGCGCTGATGCCGGCGATGACGCCGGCGCGCGCCTCGCGCCCGAACAGGCGGCGGACGATCAGCGTGCCGAGCGTCCAGGTCACGGCGACGCCGGTGAAATAGGAGATCCAGAAGCCCCAGGGCGAGACGCCGTCGAGCGAACTCGTCGCCAGCGTGCGGAAGATCAGCACCGGGATCGCGATCACATAGATGAACTGGCCGAGCGCGTCGCCCACCTTGGCCTCGAGGATGCCGAAGCGGGCGGCGGCATATCCGACGCCGATCAGCGCGAAGACCGGCAGCACGATGGAAAGGATCTGGTCGACCATGACGGCTGTTTCGCACGCCCAAGGTGCGTCGACAAGTCGCTGTCAAGCATGCCCGCCATGTTCGCTTGATTTGCCCGTCAGGTCGGGCACCATGGGCCGCGGGCGAAGGCGAGGAAAGGCGGCGCCATGGTCGGAACGAGCGCAGCGGGACCCGGAGGGGAGGACGAGGGCGTCGACCGGCTGGCGGTGCTGCTGCACGACCTGCGCACGCCGCTGTCGGCGATGCGCACGGCCGCCGAACTGATCGGCGCCGATCCCACCACCCAGCGCCAGGCCTCGGCGCTGAGGACCCTGGAAATGGCGATCGACGCGCTGCTGTCGATGACGACGCAGGGCCTGGCCGGCGCCGATCCGGGCGGCGCGGGGGCGCGGGATGCCGCCTCGGACATCGCCTCGGTCTGCGACCTGTTTTCCGCCGACGCCAAGATGCGCGGCCTTACTGAGCGCCACGAGATCGCCGCCGAGCTGTCGCGCTACCGGGTCGCCGATCCGCTGGCGCTGCGCCGCATCCTCTCCGTGCTCTATGACAATGCACTGAAATACACGGCGGTGGGCGGGATCTCGCTGAGCGCGTGCGTGGCGGGCGAGGACGGGGCGGCGGAACTGGAGCTGAGCCTTGCCGACACCGGCATCGGCATCGTCGACGAGGAACGGGGTCTGCTCTTCCGCGCCCGCCGGCGCGGCGCGCGGGCGCGCGACACGGCGACGGGCAGCGGCCTCGGCCTGTGGAGCGCCAGCCGGCTGGCGGTCGCCCAGGGCGGCCGGCTGGAGCTGGCCGAAAGCTCGCCGAAGGGCAGCCGGTTCCGCCTGCGCTTGCCGCTGCTGCCCTTCGACGGCGCCGCCGCGCGGCGGAGCGTGGGCGACAATACCAGGGAGGGCGCGAGGGATGGCCTGGACGGAAGGGCGAGTGGGGGGGCGATGCGGCGCGAGGCGCCCAACATCCGCTGCCTGGTGCGCCGGCGGCTGCTGGTGGTCGACGACAACGAGGCCAATCGGAAAATGATGGAGGCGATGCTCGGCGCCTTCGGCTGCGACACGCTGCTGGCGTCCGGCGGACAGGAGGCGCTGGACCTGCTCGCCCGCGAGCCGGTCGACGCGGTGCTGCTCGACATCAACATGCCGGTGATGGACGGGGTCGAGACGCTGGCGGCGATCCGGGCGCAGGCACGCTTCGCCGGGCTGCCGGTGCTCGGCATCACCGCCGCCAGCCTGACGGACCGGGACCGGGAGCGGTTTTCCGGCTTCGACCTGCTGCTGGAAAAGCCGGTGCTGCCGGCGGCGCTGTTCTCCGCCCTCGACCGGGCGATCGCCGCGCGCGCCGGCTGATTCGGGCGCCGCCCCGGCGCAGGACCCGTCAGATCACCACGATGCCGGTGTGCTTGGCCTTGTGCTCCGGCTCGACATGGATGGTCGTGCGCGCGCCCGGCACGTCGCGGGAGATCGCTTCCTCGATCCGGTCGCAGATGTCATGGGCGCGCTCGACGGTCATGTCGGCCGGCACCACCAGGTGGAAATCGACGAAGATGACATGGCCGGCGGAGCGGGTGCGCAGGTCATGCGCCTCCAGGGCGCCGTCGCCGGAGGTGGAAATGACCTCGCGGATGCGCTCCTGCAGCGCCGGGGCGACGGCCTCGTCCATCAGCCCGCCGAGCGATTCCTTCATCAAGCCCCAGCCCGACCACAGGATGTTGAGCGCCACCAGCGCGGCGAGCAGCGAATCGAGCTCGCGAATGCCGGTCAGCATCACCAGCACCACGCCGGCCAGCACGCCGAGGGAGGACCACACGTCGGTGTAAAGATGCTTGCCGTCGGCGACCAGCGCCATGGAGCGATGGCTGCGGCCGATGCGCACCAGCACGGTGGCCCAGAGGCCGTTGAGCACGGTGGCGAGCGCGTTGACGCCGAGGCCCTCCGGCGTGAACTCGACCGGCTGCGGGTCGATATAGCTTTTCCAGGCCTCGTGGCCGATCGACAGGGCGGCGAGCACGATCAGCACGCCGACCAGCACGGCCGCCATGTATTCCGCCTTGTGGTGGCCATAGGGGTGGTTGCTGTCGGCCGGCTTTGCCGCGAACCAGACGGCGAGGAAGGCGGCGATCGCGGAGGCGACATTGACCACCGATTCGAGCGCGTCGGAATAGAGCGCCACCGACCCGGTCCAGCGATAGGCCAGGTATTTCAGCCCGAGGACGGCGATGCCGACGAAAATGCTGGCGAGCGCGACACGCAGGCGAAGGGTCATGGCAGGGCGGCCTCGCGGATAACGGGACAGGGCCCCGATTGCGGGCACAGCCCTACCCCTTTTTTCCCGCCAAGACAAACCTCGGCTGCGGGCGGCTCAGTTGATCGCCGCCCCGAGGATCGCGCCTGGCCGTCCGGCCTCCTCGACCTGGACCAGCACGGCGCAATGGCCGGCCTTGGTCTTGCGCATCTCGCTGGCGGGCAGGCGGAAGACGGCAGGTCCCCCCTCCCACATGCCGATGGCGCGGATGTCGCGCACCACCTGGTGATAGGTGATCTGCCGGCCGACGTTCTCGCCGCGGTCGATCTCCACCTCGATCGGGCGGGAGATGAAGACGAAATAGACCGTCGCCATCTTCGCATCCGCCGGCAACGCGCCGTCGACACGCACCTCGACCAGATCGCCCGACCGCGTCAGGTCGACGGTGACGGGCAGCGGCGCCTGGCGCGCGAGCTCGCGGTCGATCGCCTCCCGGTCGCTGCCGACCACATGTCTGGCGCCGTTGATGACGACCTGCGGCGTGTAGACGGCACGGTCGCCGCGCGCCTCCGCATAGGCGCGCTGACGGGCGCTGTGGCCGGGCGAGGCCAGCGTGTCGCGCCAGCCGAGATAATCCCAGTAATCCACCGGATAGGTGAGGGCGACGAGGTCGCCGCGCCGGCTGAGCTCGCCCATCAGCTTGTCGGCGGGCGGGCAGGAGGAGCAGCCCTGGCTGGTGAACAGCTCGACGACGGCGCGCTGTTCACCAGCCTGCGCGCCCGGGCCGGCGGCCGCCAGGAGCAGGAGCAGGGACAGAAGAACGTGTCGTGGCGCCCGCATCGGGGATCTGGTCATGTCGCGAAAGGCCCAAGGGTTGAGGAGCACCCGCGGCGGGTGCCGCAGCCTGTGAGCCGAACAATAGGGGCGCGCGCCGGCGAAGGCCACTCACGAGGGCTTGAGATCACGCAATCGGGAACGGACATGCGGCTTGCGGCTCAGCCGCCCGGGCTTGCCAGCACCTGTTCGAGCTGCGGCAGGAACACCTCGCGGTAGCTCTGCGGCGACAGCGGGCCGATGAACTTGTAGCGGATGGTGCCGGTGGCATCGACGATGAAGGTCTCGGGCACGCCATAGACGCCCCAGTCGATCGCAGCGCGGCCGTTGTCGTCGGCGCCGACGCGGGCGTAAGGATTGCCGAGCGTGCCGAGGAAGCGGCGGGCGTTTTCCGGCTTGTCCTTGTAGTTGATGCCGATCATCTGCGCCTTGCCGGAGCGGGCGAGATCCTCCAGCAGCGGGTGTTCCTGGCGGCAGGGCACGCACCAGGAGGCGAAGACATTGACGACGCTGACCGTGCCGAGAAGATCGGCGCGGGCAACGCCGGGCACCGGCTGGCCGCCATCGGTGAGATCGGGCACCGGCGGCAGGTCGAACTCCGGCGCCGGCTTGTCGATCAGCGCGGAGGGAACCTGCGAGGCATCCTTGCCGCTGAGCAACTGCACCAGGAAGAGCGCGGAGAGCAGGGCGAACACCACCAGCGGCAGCAAGGCCAGCAAGGGAATGCGGCGGCGCGGCGCCGCGTCGACCTGTGCCTGCCCGCCCGAGCCGTCTCCGGTGGCGCTCATGTCGGCTCTCCGTTCGGGTCTCCGGCCGAACCGCCCCGCGAGGAGCGGCGGCGGACGCCCTCCGCCTCCAGCTTGGCCAGCGCGCTGGTCAGCCGCGACCGGTCGGCGGCGAGCCAGGCGAACAGGCCGCCGATGGTCGCCAGCGTGATCGCGTAGCAGGTGACGATGAAGCCCGCATGGGGCCCGAGGTCGAGAAGTTCGGTCATTCGGCGGCCTGCGGTGCGGCAGTGGCGACACGGGCGCTGGCGGTTCCGAGCTGCAGCGTACGCAGGCGGCGGCGCAGGATCTCGTTGCGCATCGCCAGCAGGTGCAGGATCACGAACAGCAGGGTGAAGGCGAGCGCCATGGTCAGCAACGGCCAGAGGATGGTCGGATGGATGGTCGGGCCATCCAGGCGGATGACGCTGGCCGGCTGGTGCAGCGTGTTCCACCAGTCGACGGAAAACTTGATGATCGGCAGGTTGACCGCGCCGACAAGCGTCAGGATCGCGGCCGCCTTGCCGGCGCGGATCGGGTCGTCCATCGTCCGCCACAGGGCGATCAGCCCGAGATACATGACGAAGAGCACGAGAACCGAGGTCAGCCGCGCGTCCCAGACCCAGTAAGTGCCCCACATCGGCTTGCCCCACAGCGAGCCGGTGACCAGCGACAGGAAGGTGAAGGCGGCGCCGATCGGCGCGGCGGCCCGGGCCGAGACATCGGCGAGCGGGTGTTTCCACACCAGGGTGCCGAGCGAGGACACCGCCATGATCGAGTAGCACATCATGGCGAGCCAGGCGGCCGGCACATGCAGGAACATGATCTTGACCGTGGCGCCCTGCTGGTAATCGTCCGGCGCGACGAAGAAGGTCATGTAGAGGCCGGCGGCGAAGGCGAGCGCGCAGGCCGCGCCCAGCCACGGCAGCAGCCGGGCGGAGAACGCCATGAAGCGCGTCGGGTTGGCAAGATCCATCAGTCCCATGGAACTGTTCTAGTGTGGCCGCGTCCCGCTTTCAATCGGGGAGAATGCGACACCTTGGTCTTCCGTCAATCGGAGGAGAAGCGCAGCGCGGCCGCAGCGGCAAACGGACCGACCACGGCGGTGATCAGGGTCATTGCGCACAGGTAGAGGAACGGCGCCAGGAAGGGGGCCGGCTCGCTGACCGCCGCGCCGGACGCGCTGACGCCGAAAATCAGCACGGGGATCGAGAACGGCACGACGAGCACCGCCAGCAGCAGCCCGCCGCGGCGCAGGCTGACGGTCAGCGCCGCCCCGACCGCGCCGATCAGGGTCAGCGCCGGGGTGCCGACGGCCAGTGTCAGCGTCACCGCGCCGATCGCCAGCGGCTCCAGGTTGAGGAAGATCGCCAGCACCGGGACCGCGGCGACCAGCGGCAGGCCGGTGCCGGTCCAATGGGCCAGGCACTTGACGAGGACGACGATCTCCAGCGGTCGCCCGGCCATCAGCACGAGGTCGAGCGAGCCGTCGTCGCGGTCGGCCTGGAACAGCCGGTCGAGGCCGAGCAGGGTGGCGAGCAGGGCACCGATCCACAGCACCGCCGGGCCGATGCGGGCGAGCAGGTTGAGATCCGGGCCGACGCCGAAGGGAATGACCGTGACCACGGCGAGGAAGAACAGCACGCCGATCAGCGCGCCGCCGCCCGAGCGCAGCGACAGGCGCAGTTCGCGGGCGAAGAGGGCGGCGAGCCAGCCGCGCGGCGTGTCCTGTCCGCTCATTCGGGAGCCTCCAGGCGCAGCTTCAGCAGCCCGTCGAGGGCGAGCGGCTGGTGGGTGGCGGCGAGGATCATGCCGCCGCCGGCGCGGTGTTCGTTCATCAAGTCGCAGAGCATCGCCTCGGAGGCGGCGTCGAGCGCGGCGGTCGGCTCGTCGAGCAGCCAGACCGGGCGCGGGATGGTCAGCAGCCGGGCCAGTGCCAGCCGGCGGCGCTGGCCGGCGGAGAGATAGGCGGCCGGAAGATCGGCGGTGTGGCCGATGCCGAGCAGGTCGAGGGCTGCTTGCGGAGACCGCGGGGGAAGTCCGCCGAGCGCCGGCAGGCCGGCCAGGAAATCGCGCCAGAAAGCAAGGTTCTCGGTCACCGACAGGCCCGGCTTCACCGCGTCGAGATGGCCGGCATAGTGGCAGTGCTCGTGCGGCTCGGCCTCGCCGTCGCCGTTCTCCACCCGCACCGCGCCCTCCGCCGGCGGCACGAGGCCGGCGAGCAGGCGCAAGAGGCTCGACTTGCCGACCCCGTTCGGTCCGGTGATCGCCAACGCCTCGCCGCTGGCAACGGCAAGCGAAAGGCCGGCGAAAACCCTGCGGTCGCCACGGTCGCAGGCGAGCTGTTCGGCAAGAAGACGCATCGGCCCCCGGATCTGCTGCCCCGGATCTGCTGCATGTGCCGGGCCGCGGGCTGCCGGCGGCGGCGGTTTTCTCGGCCGGACGGATGGTCCGCCCGGCAGGACGAGGCATGGCATGCAGGCCGGCGGCGATCAAGCGGCAATCCGTCGCTGCCGGCTGACGGGACGGCGCTTGACCTCGCCATAATGACGAGACAGATCGCGCCGCTAACCGCTGGCCCCGCGCGCGGAAATTCGCTATACGGGCGCCAACCCGCACGCGGACACGCTCAAGTGCCCGCAGACGCGAGACGGCAAACCCGGCCGGCGGCGTATCCCAAGACGACGCTTTCCGCCGGGGATGCGCATTCGTTGGGTGTGACGCGGCCATGGGGCCGCTGCCGCCCGAGGACAACAAGGGGACCGCCAGCCGTGACCAAATCACTCGACAGCTTCAAGGCCAGGAAGACGCTCCAGGTCGGTGACAAGACCTACACCTATTTCTCCCTTCCAGAGGCGGAGAAGAACGGACTGGAGGGCGTGTCCAGGCTCCCCTATTCGCTCAAGGTTGTGCTGGAGAACCTGCTGCGCTTCGAGGACAACCGCACGGTGACCGCGGACGACATCCGCGCCGTCGCCAAGTGGCTGGTGACCCGCACCTCCGAGCACGAGATCTCCTACCGTCCTGCGCGCGTGCTGATGCAGGACTTCACCGGCGTGCCGGCGGTGGTCGACCTTGCGGCGATGCGCGACGCGGCCGTCAAGCTCGGCGGCGACCCGAAGAAGATCAACCCGCTGGTCCCGGTCGACCTCGTCATCGACCACTCGGTGATGATCGACTATTTCGGCACCCAGGACGCCTTCACCAAGAATGTCGAGCTGGAATACGAGCGCAACGGCGAGCGCTACGAGTTCCTGCGCTGGGGCCAGTCGGCCTTCGACAATTTCCGCGCCGTGCCGCCGGGAACCGGCATCTGCCACCAGGTCAACCTGGAATATCTCGGCCAGACCGTGTGGACCAAGGACGAGGACGGCGAGACCCTCGCCTATCCGGACACGCTGGTGGGCACCGACAGCCACACGACGATGGTCAACGGCCTCGCCGTGCTGGGCTGGGGCGTCGGCGGCATCGAGGCCGAGGCGGCGATGCTCGGCCAGCCGATCTCCATGCTGATCCCCGAGGTCATCGGCTTCAAGCTGACCGGCAAGCTGAGCGAGGGCATCACCGCCACCGACCTGGTGCTGCGCGTCGTCGAGATGCTGCGCAAGAAGGGCGTGGTCGGCAAGTTCGTCGAGTTCTACGGCCCCGGCCTCGACAATCTCAGCCTCGAGGACGCGGCGACCATCGCCAACATGGCGCCGGAATACGGCGCGACCTGCGGCTTCTTCCCCGTTGACGAGGACACGCTGGAATATCTGCGCTCGACCGGCCGCGACCCCGAGCGCGTCGCCCTGGTCGAGGCCTATGCCAAGGCGCAGGGCATGTTCCGCACCTCCGATGCTGCCGAGCCGGTGTTCACCGACACGCTGGAACTCGACATCTCCACCGTCGTGCCCTCGCTCGCCGGCCCGAAGCGCCCGCAGGACCGCGTCGCGCTCGACGAGGCGGCGGCCAAGTTCGCCGTTGCCCTCGACGAGATCAAGGGCGGCAGCAAGGACCCCTCGACCCTGCCCGAATCGCGCGGCGAATCGCGCTATGTCGATGAGGGCGCCACCGGCGTCACCGGACGGGCGCGCCAGCGCTACGACGTCAACGGCAAGAGCCATGGCCTCGCCGATGGCGACGTGGTGATCGCGGCGATCACCTCCTGCACCAACACCTCCAACCCGTCGGTGCTGATCGGCGCCGGCCTCGTCGCCCGCAACGCGCTGAAGAAGGGCCTCAAGGTCAAACCGTGGGTGAAGACCTCGCTCGCCCCCGGCTCGCAGGTGGTCACCGACTATCTGAAGAAGGCGGGCGTCCAGGCCGATCTCGACGCGCTCGGCTTCAACCTGGCCGGCTATGGCTGTACCACCTGCATCGGCAATTCCGGTCCGCTCGACCCGGCGATCTCCGAGGCCGTCAACGAGAACGACCTGGTGGTCTGTTCGGTGCTGTCGGGCAACCGCAACTTCGAGGGCCGCGTCAATCCGGACGTGCGGGCGAACTACCTCGCCTCGCCGCCGCTGGTCGTCGCCTATGCGATCGCCGGCTCCCTGTTCGTCAACGTGGCGGAGGATCCGCTCGGCGAGGACCAGGACGGCAACCCGGTCTACCTCAAGGATATCTGGCCGACCAACCAGGAGATCACCGACCTGATCCGCTCCTCGATCACCGAGGAGATGTTCCGCGAGCGCTATTCCGACGTCTTCAAGGGCGACGAGCACTGGCAGGCGATCAAGGTCGAGGGCGGCATGACCTACAAGTGGCCGATGAACTCGACCTATGTGGCCAACCCGCCCTATTTCGAAGACATGACCATGGAGCCGAAGCCGCTCGAGGACATCGAGAGCGCGGCGGTTCTGGGCCTGTTCCTCGACTCCATCACCACCGACCACATCTCGCCGGCCGGCTCGATCAAGGCGGAGGCGCCGGCGGGCGTCTATCTGCTGGAGCACCAGGTCGCCAAGAAGGACTTCAACTCCTACGGTGCCCGTCGCGGCAACCACCAGGTGATGATGCGCGGCACCTTCGCCAACATTCGCATCAAGAACCAGATGGTGCCGGGCGTCGAAGGCGGCGTCACCCTGAAGGACGGCGAGCAGAAGTGGATCTACGACGCGGCGATGGACTACAAGGAGGCGGGCACGCCGCTCGTCATCTTCGCCGGCAAGGAATACGGCACCGGCTCGTCGCGCGACTGGGCCGCCAAGGGCACCCGCCTGCTCGGAGTGCGCGCCGTGATCGCCCAGTCGTTCGAGCGCATCCACCGCTCCAACCTGGTCGGCATGGGCGTGCTGCCCTTCACCTTCAAGGAGGGCGAGAGCTGGCAGTCGCACGGCATCACCGGCACCGAGCGGGTGACGATCAAGGGCGTCGCCGACCTCAAGCCGCGCCAGATGGTCGACATCCTGGTGGAGTATGCCGACGGCACCAGCAAGACCATCGAGGTGCTGTGCCGCATCGATACGGTGGACGAGCTGGAATATGTCCGCGCCGGTGGCATCCTGCACTACGTGCTGCGCAACCTCGTCACGTCTTGATTTGGAGACCGCGCTCCGGTTCGCCGGAGCGGGTTTCCGGACACTGCGATCCGAAAAAGAAGGGCCGGCATTCGCCGGCCCTTTTTGCTTTTGAGAGAGCGGCGTGTGGGGATCGGGGAGGCGCGAGGCGGGAAGGTCTTCGCCACCTCCTCCGCTGTCACGCCTGCGGAGGCAGGCGTCCAGTATCCGCTGGGTCGGATGGTGGCACGAAGGCGGCAACCTCCGGCCTTGCGGCGGCAACTTTACGACCTGAGCCGAACCGTTCGGGCTTACTGGTTCCCGGTCTTCGGCTGCGCCGAAACCGGGACGACACTCTGTGGGTGGGGCGGACGAAGTGCTTTCCTTGGCGACTTGCCAGAGATCGTCGCCCTCTTCAATGCCGGACTGGGAGACCAGCTCAACACTGTGAGTTGATGACGCAGTGGAAGGGGGCGGGCGGTGCCGAAGGACTTCAGGGCGCCAGCAGCGCGTCCAGCAGGTCGGCGTAGATCGCCTCGACGCGGGCGGCGGCCTGCGCGCCCATGCGGTGGAAATAGGCAAGGCCGGGAGCGGCGTTGACCTCCAGCACCACCGGCGGCGAAGCGGGCTCCACGAGCAGGTCGACGCCGGCAAAGTGCAGGCCGAGCGCGGCGGCGGCGCGGATCGCGGCGTCCGCCGCGGCGGGCGCGAGCGTGTCGGTGATGTCGCTGGCGCTGCCACCGGTGGAGAGGTTCGCGTTGGCGAGCAGGGCGACGGTCCTGCCTGCCGCGGGGACGCTGTCCGGCGTCAGGCCGCAGGCCGCGAGTTCGCCGAGGATGCGAGGGTCGTCGCCGGCGATGCGGGCGCCCTTGCCGCCGCTGGCGAATTCCGCAAGGCGGGCGGCGATCAGCGTGGAGAGCGGGCTGACGCCGTCGCCGGTGACGGAGAGCGGCCGGCGCGCGAAGGCGGCCTTGACCTTTCCGTCGAGCACGACGACGCGCAGGTCCTCGCCGGGGACCGCCTGCTGCACCAGCACCCGGTCATGCAGCGCCAGCAGCGCGTCGAGGGCAAGGTCGAGGCCGGCGGCATCGCCGACGCGGGTGACGCCGTCGCCTTCCGAGCCCTCGTTCGGCTTGACGAAAACCGGATAGCCGACCTCGTCGGCGAAGGTGCGGGCCGCCGTGCGGTCCGGCAGGCGCTGCGCGACCGATGGGTTCTTCAGGGCGAGCTGGGCCGTGCGGCGCGCCCCGTGCAGCAGAAGCCCACGCGGGGTGGCGAGGCCGGCGGCGGCCAGGAAGCGGGCGGCATAGTCCTTGTCGCGGGCAAGGGCGGCGGCGCCCGCCCGGTTGATGTCGAAATGGGTGCCCTTGAAGAGATGCCGGCGGCCGGCGGCGTCGATCACCACGCCGGCATAGCCGTAGAGCGGCTCGGTCTCGATGCGCGCGCCGCGCTGCGCGGCGAGGCGCTCGAGGATCTCGACGAAGACCGGCCGTCGCGCCGTCGCCTCGGCTGTGTTCACGCGAAAAGCGCCTGTCGAACGCGCGCCCCGCCTTACTTGCCGCGGCGCTGCATGGTGTTGGCGTTGTAGTCGATGGTGAACAGCGTCGGGTTGGTCGGCCCGTTCACCGTGGTGTTGTAGATCGCCACGGAGGTGTCGTAGCCCTGCGCGTCGGTCACCGTCCACTGCTTCAGCTCGGTGGTCGAGGCATCGAAAATCAGCGTCAGCTTGCCGGTGCCGAAGGTGGAGGTGTCGGCCAGCACGACGGTGACCAGATCCGGCTCGACCGAGACGCTGGCGACCTGCGCATCGGCCTCCAGGTTGATCCGGTCGGCGAGCAGGAAGCGCAGCGGCGTCTCCCTCAGCGGCCAGATGTCCTGGGTGGCGAGCTTGCGGTCCTTGACCGAGACCGACTTGCCGTCGGCGACGATGTCCACCTTGGCCGGCGGGTTGTAGTAGAAGCGGATCTTGCCCGGCCGGGCGAGGTAGAACTTGCCTTCCGCCCGCTCGCCATTCGGCCCGAACTGGATGAAGTCGCCATGCATGGTCTTCACCGAGTTGAAGTAGGAATTCACCTCGGCGAGCTTGGTCTTCTGCTGCGAATCGAGCGCGGCCGCGGCCGGCGCGAGACCGGCGAGGGCGAGCGCGCCGGCGGCGGCGAGAGCAAGTAGGGTGCGGCGGGCGATGTTGGTCATCGAAACGGCTCCGTCGGCTCGGTCTGGCGGGGCGCTGTGCGCCGCCATCATTGTCAGAATGCGCTTTGTCAGGATGCGCTAGCAGGCGGCTGTGGCAAAGTTGCGACGGACCGCATCCACCTGCTCCGCGACGTCAATAATCGTCCTCGACGCCGTTCTGCACCAGGATCTCCCGCTTGCCGGCATGGTTGGCGGCACCGACCAGCCCCTCGCGCTCCATTCGCTCGATGATCGAGGCGGCGCGGTTGTAGCCGATCGACAGGCGCCGCTGGATGTAGGAGGTCGAGGCCTTCTTGTCGCGCAGCACCACGGCGACTGCCTTGTCGTAAAGGTCGTTGCCGTCGTCGTCGCCGCCACCGCCGCCGGCGAGCGCGTCATAGGGGCCCTCGCCCCCCTCGTCCTCTTCCGTCACCGCCTCGAGATATTGCGGCGCGCCCTGGCGCTTCAGGTGGCTGACGATGTCCTCCACCTCTTCGTCGGAGACGAAGGGACCGTGAACGCGCTGGATGCGGCCGCCGCCGGCCATGTAGAGCATGTCGCCCTGGCCGAGAAGCTGCTCGGCGCCCTGCTCGCCGAGAATGGTGCGGCTGTCGATTTTCGAGGTCACCTGGAAGGAGATGCGGGTCGGGAAGTTGGCCTTGATCGTGCCGGTGATCACGTCCACTGACGGGCGCTGGGTCGCCATGATCAGATGGATGCCGGCGGCGCGGGCCATCTGCGCCAGGCGCTGGATGGCGCCCTCGATGTCCTTGCCGGCGACCATCATCAGGTCGGCCATCTCGTCGACGATGACGACGATATAGGGCATCGTCTCCAGCGGCAGTTCCTCGTTCTCGAAGATCGGCTCGCCGGTGTTGCGGTCGAAGCCGGTCTGCACCGTGCGATTGAAGACCTCGCCCTTCTCCAGAGCCTGGGCGACACGGGTGTTGTAGCCGTCGATGTTGCGCACGCCCATCTTCGACATCTTCTTGTAGCGCTCCTCCATCTCGCGGACGGTCCACTTGAGCGCGACGACGGCCTTTTTCGGGTCGGTGACGACCGGCGTCAGAAGATGCGGGATGCCGTCATAGATCGACAGTTCCAGCATCTTGGGATCGATCATGATCAGCTTGCACTGCTCCGGTTCCAGCCGGTAGAGCAGCGACAGGATCATGGTGTTGATGGCGACCGACTTGCCCGAGCCGGTGGTGCCGGCAACGAGCAGGTGCGGCATGCGCGCAAGGTCGGCGATCACCGGCTCACCGCCGATGGTCTTGCCCAGCGTCAGCGCCAGCTTGGCCTTGGTCTTCTCGTAATCGCTGGCGGCCAGCAGCTCGCGCAGGAACACCATCTCGCGGCGCTGGTTCGGCAGCTCGATGCCGATGGCGTTCTTGCCCGGGATCACCGCGACGCGGGCCGAGATGGCGCTCATCGAGCGGGCGATGTCGTCGGCAAGGCCGATGACGCGGCTCGACTTGATGCCGGGCGCCGGCTCCAGCTCGTAAAGGGTGACGACCGGGCCGGGACGCACCTCGATGATCTCGCCGCGCACGCCGAAATCCTCCAGCACCCCTTCCAGGATGCGGGCATTCTGCTCCAGCGCGTCGGTGTTGACGGCGGCCTGCTTGCCGGCGGTCTTCGGCTCGGCGAGCAGGTGCAGCGGCGGCAATTCATAGACGGCTGGGTTGCGCAGGAAGGAGGGCTGCGCCTCCTCGGTGGCGCGGCGGCCGGGCTTGGGACGGCCGGCCGGCGGCACCACGCGGCTGGCGATCTGCGCGGCCGGTCCGCGGCTGACTGGGCCAGCAATGGCGCGCGGCAGCGGCGTCGACAATTCGTCGAGCGGTCCGTCCTCGTCGAGGTCCGGCAGATCGTCGATGGTGACGTCGTCGTCCTCCGCGTCCTCGTCCGGGTCGTGGAACATGCGCGGGTCGGCGTCGTACTCGTCGGCGAAGGCCGGCTCGGCCGGCGCGGTGGTGTCGTAGAAGGCATCGAGCCCGTCGTCTTCCCTGGGCAGCAGCTTGCTGGCAAGGCGGCGGCGCAGGGCGGAGAAGCCGCCGCGGCGGCCGACCGGATCCTCGTCCTCCTCCGCGCCCTCAGCCTCGGTCCAGTCCTCGCCGTCCTCGTCGATGAAGGCATCGTCATAGGGGTCGGAGGTCCGGCGCGGGGCGGCGCGTCGGCCGAGCAGGCGGCGGGCATTGGCGCGGGCCAGCAGGCCCCAATGGGTCACGGCACCCCGCAAGGCGCCGAAGCGGCTCTCGCCCGCGTCCTCGTCGTCGTCCTCGTCGCCGAAATCCGGCACCGCGCCGACCGAGCGGGCATGGTGCGAGGGCTCGGGCAGCGGCGCGCGCACCGGCTCGGGGTCGCGGCCGAGCCAGCCGGCGGCGCGCAGCATGAAGATCGCCGCCGGGACGCCGAGGCCGAGCGTGCCGGCGATCATCGCCATGCCGTCGGTCAGATCATGGGTCAGCAGTGCAGGCAGGCGGTGGACGAAATCGCCGAGGAAGCCGCCAAGGCCGGTCGGCAGCGGCCAGCTCGCGGGGACGGGCAGGGCGGCGAGCGCCCCGGCGCCCAGCAGCGTGCCGAGGCCCCAGAAGACGATGCGGCGGGTGGCGATGCGGGTGGCGCGGGCGGCGACCAGGCGCCAGCCCCACAGCACCACGGGGATCAGGAACACGGCGGAGGCGAGGCCGATCGCCTGCATGAACATATCGGCGATGATGGCGCCGGGCTGGCCGAGGGCGTTGCGCACCGGCGCGGAGGTGGCGTGGCTGAGGCTCGGGTCGCCGGTCGACCAGGTGGCGAGCGCGGCGGCGAGCGCGGCGCAGAGCGCGATCAGGGCGAGGCCGGCGGCGCCGATCAGGTTGCGTTTGACGAAGCGCTTGAGCGGCGCCTCGGTGTCCTCCAGGCCGAGCGCGGCGGCGCGGCCGCTTTTCAAGGGTGTGGCGCGACGCATCCTCTAGTCCCCCAATGTCGCGACCAGGCGGGCCAGGGCCCGCTCGATGGTCGTCACGTCGTCGACGAGGGCGATGCGGATGTAATCCGCGCCCGGATTGCTGGACGCCCCGTCCAGCGCCAGATAGGCGCCCGGCAGCACCTTGACGCCGGCCTCGGACCACAGACGGCGGGTGACCTCAACGCCGCCGCCCCAGCGGGCGACGTCGAGCCACAGGAAGAAGCCGGCCGGCGGCACGACGGCGCCGAACAGCGGCGCCAGCAGGCGCTGCGCCACGTCGAATTTCGCGTTGTAGAGCCGGCGGTTCTCGATCACATGCGCCTCGTCGGCGAAGGCGGCGGCGGCCACCGCCTGCAGCGGCATGGAGACCTGCGGCGCCGCCAGCCCGCGAAAGCGCGCCCAGGCGTCCAGGAACGCTGCATCGCCGGCGGCAAAGCCGACGCGCAGGCCGGCAAGGTTCGAGCGCTTCGACAGCGAATTGATGCTGACGACGTTGGCGAAGCCCTCGCCCAGGGCATGGGCGGCTTCCAGCACGCCGGCGGGCGGCGCGTCGCGATAGATCTCCGAATAGCACTCGTCGGCGATCACCAGGAAACGGTGGCGGCGGGCGAGGCGAATCACCTCTTTCCAGGTTTCCAGATCGGCGGCGACGCCCTGCGGGTTGGCCGGCGAGGCGTAGTAGAAGGCGATGGTGCGGTCGAGCAGGTCCGGCGACAGGGTCTCGAGGTCGGGCAGGAAGCCGGTACCGGCGCTCGCGTCGAGCGCGACCAGCTCGGCCCCCGCGACATGGGCGCCGGCGGCATAGGTCTGGTAGAACGGGTTCGGCATCAGCACCGCCGGGGGGGCAGCGACTTTTGCCAGATAATCGCGGGCGCCGAGCGCGGCGAAGGTCAGCCCCTCGCGCGAGCCGTTCAGCGGCAGGATGCCGCGCCCCATATCCAGCATGCCGCCGAGGCGGTAGCGGCGGTCGAGCCAGGCGCCGACCGCGGTGCGAAAGCCGTCGGTGCCGCGAATGTTGGGGTAGCGGCTGAAGTCGCCGATCGACCGGGCGAGGATCGGAGCGACGAAATCGGGCACGGCATGGCGCGGCTCGCCGATGGTCATCACGACGGGATCCATGCCCGGCGTGAGGTCGGCGATCAGCTCCGCCAGCCGCTCGAACGGGTTCGCGGACGGCAGGGACGAAGACCTTGCGGCCTTGGGGGCGGCGTCAGAAGACATTCGGCTCGAACCATTCACCGGGACGCCGCCGGCCCTGCGGCGGCCTTCCCGGCCTGTTGACGTCAGGCCGACCGTGCCGCGGCCCGTCAGGGCGCGGCGGACGGAGGACCGGCTGCGTCGCCAAGCCTATGCGCCGATGGTAAATCCCTCATTAACCAAGCCGGAAACAGCCGCGCCGCCGACGTTTTGCACCGCAGTCAGAAATCGCAGGCGATGCCCTTGATCTCCCAGTCCTCGTAGCGGGTCGGCTCCAGCCCGCCGCGCCCGTCGATCTCGCGCGGCAGGGTCTCGCCCTTGGCGTCGATCTCGCGGCGGCGCGCCTCGGCCTCCTGCAGCGCCCGCTGGGCGGCCGGCGGCAGATCCTCGAAGCGGCGGGCCGGCGGCGCGGCGTCATCGTTTGCGGCGCCCTGCGGCGCGGTCATGGCGGTGTCTTTGGTCTCGGTCATGCTCCGGTCCCGATCGATCTGGCTCATTCGGCAGGCGCGCTGCTCTCTTGCAGAATGCCGCGCCGCGCCAACATATAGGAGCGAAGCGGTCGTTGTCGCCCTCCCGGCGCCTCAGGCAGGTACGACAAGACGGGCACGACAAGACGGGTATTACCAGACAGGCATCACCAGATAGGCAGGTGAGATGAACTACTTCCGCACCGCACTGCTTCTTGCCGCGATGACGGCGCTGTTCATGGGCGTCGGCTTCCTGATCGGCGGCGAAAGCGGCATGATGATCGCGCTGGTCGTCGCCGCGGCGATGAACCTGTTCAGCTATTGGAATTCCGACAAGATGGTGCTGCGCATGCACCACGCGGTGGAAGCCAACGAGCGCCAGGCGCCGGAGCTGTTCCACATGGTGCGCGAGCTCGCCGCACGCGCCGACCTGCCGATGCCGAAGGTCTATATCATCAACAATCCGCAGCCCAATGCCTTCGCCACCGGGCGCAATCCGCAGAACGCCGCCGTCGCCGCGACCACCGGCCTGCTGGAAAGCCTGAGCAAGGAAGAGGTGGCCGGCGTGATGGCGCATGAGCTTGCGCATGTGAAGAACCACGACACCTTGATCATGACGCTGACGGCGACGATTGCCGGCGCGATCTCGATGCTCGCCAATTTTGCCTTCTTCTTCGGCGGCAACCGGGAGAACAACAATCCGCTCGGCTTTATCGGCGTGATCGTCGCGATGATCGTCGCCCCGCTCGCCGCCATGCTGGTGCAGATGGCGATCAGCCGCACGCGCGAATATGCCGCCGACCGCATGGGCGCGGAGATCTGCGGCAACCCGATCTGGCTCGCCTCGGCCCTGGGCAAGATCGCCGGCGGCGCGGCGCGCATCCACAATCCGGACGCGGAGCGCAATCCGGCGACCGCGCATATGTTCATCATCAACCCGCTGTCGGGCGAGCGGATGGACAATCTCTTCTCCACCCATCCCAACACCGAGAACCGCATCCGCGCGCTGCAGGAGATGGCCGGCTCGATGAGCGGTGGGGGCGGGTATTCCAGCGCTGGCGCGGCCTATGGCGGCCGCAGCCCTGCCAGCGAGGGACCGGTGCGCCGCGATCCTCCGGGTCCCTGGGGGCGCACGCGCCGCCGCGACGATACGGGCAGTGGCGGCGGAAGCTCGGGCCGGAGCGGCCCCTGGGGCTGAAGCGGGTCCCGATCGCCTCGACCGAGCTTTAGGGCTTGTGATCGCCTGCCGTTTGCGGGCATACCGGCTATCCTTCCGATGCGGCGGGTCCCTGCGCGCCAAGCGCAAGCCGCCCCTTGAGACGATCCGATCCCGTGAGCGACGACAGCAACGACCGCCCCGCCCGCGCCCGCTCCGCCCGTGCCCGTAAGGGGCCTGGGGGAAAGGGCGCGCGCCCGCGCCGGGAGCCCGACCCGTCGACGGTGGGGCTGGCGGCGCGCCGGGCCGCGGTGGAGATCCTCGGCCGGGTCGTGACCGGACGCCGGCCGCTCGACGACGAGTTGCGGGAGACCGGCGGCCATTCCGGCTTCGCCGCGCTGGCCGCCCGCGACCGGGCCCTGGTGCGCGCGATGCTCGGCACGGCGCTGCGCCGGCGCGGCCAGATCGCCGCGATCCTCGGCCGGCTGCTGGAGCGGCCGGTGCCGGAAAAGACCGGTATCGTTCTGGACATCCTGCATGTCGCGGCCGCGCAAGTGCTGTTCATGGAGGTGCCGGACCGGGCGGCGGTCGCCATCGCCGTGGCGCTGGCCGATGCGGACGACCGGGCGCGCCGCTACAAGGG
Organism: Stappia sp. TSB10GB4; assembly: GCF_900185745.1. Lineage (NCBI taxonomy): Bacteria > Pseudomonadati > Pseudomonadota > Alphaproteobacteria > Hyphomicrobiales > Stappiaceae > Stappia > Stappia sp. TSB10GB4. Next base: position 20,889 of record NZ_FYAV01000084.1, read on the forward strand.
TCTGGTCAACGCCGTGCTGCGGCGGCTGGTGGCCGAGCGCGACGACCTGCTCGCCGCGACCACCCAGCCCTGGCGCAACGCGCCGGTCTGGCTGTTCGCCGGCTGGCAGAAGGCCTATGGCGAGGAAGCGGCGCTGGCCATCGCCGAAATGCATCTGCTGGAGCCCAATCTCGACCTGACCGTCAAGGCCGACCCGCAGGGGTGGGCCGCGCGGCTCGGCGGCACGGCGATCGGCGGCAACACGGTGCGGCTTGCCCGGCCCGGCGGGCGGATCGAGGCGCTGGAGGGCTATGACGCCGGGGCCTGGTGGGTGCAGGACGCGGCCGCGGCGATCCCGGCGCGGCTGCTCGGCGATGTCGCGGGTCTGCGCGTTGCCGACCTGTGCGCCGCGCCCGGCGGCAAGACCGCGCAACTGGCGGCCGCTGGCGGCCGCGTCACCGCCATCGACATTTCCGCCCGCCGCCTGGAGCGGCTGTCGCAGAACCTTTCCCGGCTCGGCCTGAGCGCCGAGGTGGTCGCGGCCGACCTTGCCGACTACGAACCGGCCGCCCCGTTCGACGCCATCCTGCTGGATGCGCCCTGTTCGGCGACCGGCACGATCCGCCGTCATCCGGAGGTCGCCTGGAACCGGCGGGCCGAGGATGTGGCGAGCCTTGCCGCCGCCCAGGCGCTGCTGCTGGAGCGGGCAGGCGGCTGGCTGAAGCCGGGCGGGCGCCTCGTCTATTGCACCTGCTCGCTGGAGCCGGCGGAAGGAGAACTCGTCGTCGCCCGCTTTCTCGCCGCCAATCCGAATTTCGCGCGCCTGCCGGTCGAAGAGGCGGAGACCGGTTTCTCGGGTCTGGTCACGGCGGAGGGCGACCTGCGGACCCTGCCGGTGTCGCTGCCGCGCGAGCCGCGCCAGGACGGCGGGCTCGACGGGTTCTTCGCCGCGCGCCTCGTGCGTCGCTGATCCCGGCCGGACGCCTGTTGCATGCGCCGCGAATCCCTCGAATCGTGCTGAAATGGGTAACGGATCGCTAACCCTGTTGCCGGAAACTGCAATTTGCAGGCGAAGTGGATTCGCGAAAGGGATCGGCACGACGACGACGGCGGCGCTGGAGGGAGTGTGGCACAGGTGACGCTAATGTCGGTGACCGAACGGGCACGGGTGTGGCGTCTCCTCGCGCAGGCCGCCTGGCAGTCCCTGCTCAGATGGGTGCATGGCGGACCGATGTTCCGCTGGCGGCTGTTTTCCGCCACGCCCGCCCGGCTGATCATTGCCCCGCAGGATCTGCGCACCGCCGACGGCACCAACGCCGCCGACATCTATGCCGGGCGCTTCCTGTTCGCCGGTCAACTGGTCGAGACCTCCGGCCAGTCCCCTTTCGAGGTCGAGCCGCCCTCCGCCGACTGGGCCCGCGCCCTGCACGGGTTCGGCTGGCTGCGTCATCTCAAGGCGGCGGAGACCGTGGTCGCGCGGCAGAACGCGCGGGCGCTGGTCGACGACTGGATAAGAAGCTGCGGCTACTGGCAGCACACGGCCTGGGAGCAGCAGGTGGTGGCGCGCCGGGTGCTGGCCTGGCTGTCGCAGTCGCCGCTGATCCTGGAGGGCTGCGACCGCGAATTCTACCGCCGTTTCCTGCGCTCGCTCGCCCGCCAGGTCCGCTACCTGCGCCGCACCATGAACGAGACGCCGGACGGGGTGCCGCGGCTGCAGGCGGCGATCGCCGTTGCCGCGGCCACCGTCTCGATGTCGGGGCAGGGGCGGTTCGTGCGCCAGAGCCTGCGCCGGCTCGACCAGGAGCTCGCCCGCCAGATCCTCGCCGATGGCGGTCACGTCTCGCGCAATCCGGCGGCGCTGCTGGATATTCTCGTCGACCTGCTGCCGGTGCGCCAGGCGCTGATGGTGCAGGGCATGCCGGCCTCGCCGACGGTGATGCAGGCGATCGACCGGATGATGCCGATGATCCGCTTCTTCCGCCATGGCGACGGCACCTTCGCGCATTTCAACGGCATGGGCGCGACGCCGGCGGACCTCGTCGCGACGATCCTGGCCTATGACGACGCGCGCGGCGGCCCGCCGGGCAACGCACCGCATTCGGGCTACCAGCGCGTTGCCTGCGGTGACACCCTACTGCTGATGGACACCGGCGTGCCGCCGGAGCCGGCGCTGAGCCTGACCGCCCATGCCGGGTGCCTGTCCTTCGAGATGTCGTCGCGGCGCACCCGCATCATCGTCAATTGCGGCGTGTCGAACAGCGAGCGCGGCGCCTGGCGCGCGGTTTCGCGGGCAACGGCCGCCCATTCCACCGCCACCCTCGACGACACGTCCTCGGCCCGCTTCCTGCCGGAGAGCCGCTTCGGCGGCTGGCTCGGCGCGCCGATCCTCACCGGGCCGACCAGCGTGCCGGTGGAGCGCGAGGAGGGGCCGGCCGGCGTGCGCATCGTCGCCAGCCACAACGGCTACCAGGACAGCATGCGCATCGTCCACGAGCGCGACATCACCCTGTCGCAGGACGGCAGCGTGCTGGACGGCATAGACCGCTTCCTGCCCACCGGGCGGATCGGCCGCGACCACGAGTTCGCCATCCGTTTCCACCTGCACCCCTCGATCAAGGCCAGCTCGATCCGCTCGGGTACCGGCATCCTGCTGGTGGCGCCGGATGGCGAGGCGTGGGAGTTCGCCGCGCCGGGCTGCGAGATGGCCATCGAGGAATCCATCTATCTCTCCGACAGTTCCGGCCATCGGCGCTGCGAGCAGATCGTGCTCTACGGCCGGCTTGCCCATCGCCGGGAGGCGGCCTGGCAGTTCTGCCGCACCGCGTCCGGGCGGGCGGCGCGGCGGCGGGTCAGCGACGCGAGCAGCGGCGAGCTGGACCTGTAGAGCCCTTTCGGCCAAATCGAAGTCAATTCTGCTTCTCGATTGGGGGGCGATCTAGCGTGGCCTTCTGCCGCGCCTTGCGCATTTTTTACCCAATCCCCCTTCCTCGGCTTCCGGTTTTCCGCGCTTCGTGCTAGTCACCCGAATCTGAAGTTCGTCGCATTTGGCGGCATGCTCTCAACGAACTTCAGATTCAAAAGGGTGACTAGCAAGCTTATGTTTTTAGTGTGGTTTTCGAGTTTGAAATACGCTCTGACGGGCGCTGCAAAAGCGACGCGTATTTCAAATTCACCACACTAGGCGCACCACCATCACTGTCCCGCCGAAAACCCGAAGGACCCTCCGCAATGGCCGTGGTGTCGAAACGCATCCCCGTTCCCGATCTCGTTCGCGTCAGGCGCGCGCTGCTCTCCGTCTCGGACAAGACGGGCCTCGTCGAATTCGCGACCGCCCTGGCCGGCCTCGGCGTCGAGCTGGTCTCGACCGGCGGCACGCGCAAGACGCTGGCTGATGCCGGGCTGACGGTGCTCGACATTTCGGAAGTCACCGGCTTTCCCGAAATCATGGACGGGCGCGTCAAGACGCTGCATCCGGCGGTGCATGGCGGATTGCTCGCCATTCGCGACGATGCCGAGCATGCCGCCGCGATGAAAGAGCACGGCATCACCGGCATCGACCTCGTCTGCGTCAATCTCTATCCCTTCGAGGAGACCGTCGCCTCCGGCGCCGATTTTGCGCTTGCCATCGAGAACATCGACATCGGCGGTCCGGCGATGACCCGCGCCGCGGCCAAGAACCACGCCTATGTAACGATGGTCAGCGATCCGGCCGACTATGCCGAGGTGATCGAGGCGCTCGGCGAGAACGAGGGCAAGGTGCCGCTGGCGCTGCGCAAGCGGCTGGCGCAGAAGGCCTTCGCCCGCACGGCGGCCTATGACGCGGCGGTTTCCAACTGGTTCGCCGCCGCCATCGGCGAGGACGCGCCGGCCCATGTCGCCTTTGGCGGACGTCTCGCTTCCGTCATGCGCTATGGCGAGAACCCGCATCAGAAGGCGGCGTTCTACCTGACGCCGGAGCGGCGCTTCGGCGTCGCCACCGCCCGCCAGGTGCAGGGCAAGGAACTGTCCTACAACAATATCAACGACACGGATGCCGCCTTCGAACTGGTCAGCGAGTTCGATCCGGGCGTGTCGCCGGCGGTCGCCATCATCAAGCACGCCAACCCCTGCGGCGTCGCGATGGGCGCGAGCCTGAAGGACGCCTATCTGAAGGCGCTGGCCTGCGATCCGGTGTCCGCCTTCGGCGGCATCGTCGCGCTCAACAGCAAGCTGGACGCGGCCGCAGCCGAGGAGATTGTCAAGATCTTCACCGAGGTGATCATCGCGCCGGAGGCCAGCGACGAGGCGCTCGCCATCGTCGCCACCAAGAAGAACCTGCGCCTTTTGATCACCGGCGGCCTCGCCGACCCGCGCGCCGGCGCCCGCATCGTCAAGTCGGTGGCCGGCGGTCTCCTGGTGCAGGATCGCGACACCGGCACGGTGGAGGATCTCGACCTCAAGGTGGTGACCAAGCGCGCGCCCAGCGAACAGGAGATGGCTGATCTCAAGTTCGCCTTCCGCGTCGCCAAGCACGTCAAGTCGAACGCCATCGTCTATGTGCGCGAGGGCGCGACCGCCGGCATCGGCGCCGGCCAGATGAGCCGCATCGACAGCGCCCGCATCGCCGCGCGCAAGGCCGAGGACGCAGCGGAGGCGGCCGGTGCCGACCGGCCGAACACGATCGGCTCGGTGGTGGCCTCCGATGCCTTCTTCCCCTTCGCCGATGGGTTGCTGGCGGCCGCCGCTGCCGGAGCGACGGCGGTGATCCAGCCGGGCGGCTCGATGCGCGATGCAGAGGTGATCGCGGCGGCCGACGAGGCCGGGCTTGCCATGGTCTTCACCGGCATGCGCCACTTCCGTCACTGACGGCTCTCATGGCGGCTGGCTTAGGCCTTTCTCGCCCGCATCTTTGAAAATGCACCGCGCCCGCCCCACATAAGGGGCGGGCGCGGGCCGTTACGGCTCGTGATGGGGCTGTCCGCAGGACCTTGATGAGGTCCGGCAAGGAGACGGCAGGCATGGCGGCACGCTACGACGATCTCGGCATCAATCCCGAATTCCTCGGCCCCGAAGAGGGCCGCGAGGAGCGGGTCGGCGCACGCCTGTTCAAGGTGGCGCGCAAGGCGGCGCGGCAGATCCCGTTCATGGAGGATGTCATCGCCGCCTATTACTGCGCCATCGACCCGGCGACGCCGGTGCGCGTGCGCGGCACGATCTTTGCCGGCCTTGCCTATTTCGTCATGCCCTTCGACCTGATCCCCGATGCGATCCTCGGCATCGGCTTCACCGACGATGCCAGCGTGCTGCTCGGCGTGCTGGCGCTGATCGGCAGCCATATGCGGGAGGAGCACCGGGAGGCGGCGCGTGTCGCGCTCGGCAAGGACGAGAACAAGAACAACAACAACACCAAAAACGGCCGGACCTGATCACACCGGCAGGCCGGTGCCGCGGCCGGTGAGGCGGCGGTAATGCGCCCAAAGCAGCCGCGCGGCGACGCCGCGCCAGGGCGACCAGCGCCGGGCGAGCCGTTCGGCCTCGCGGGTGCTGGGCCGGGCGTCCAGCGCAAGGGCATCGCGCAAGGCTTCCTGCAGGGCGACATCGCCGGCGGGAAAGACATCCGGGTGCCCGGCACAGAACAGCAGGAAGACATCCGCCGTCCACGGCCCGATGCCGCGCAAGGAGACGAGCCGTCCGCGCGCCTCCTCCGCCGGCAGGTCGACGAGACCGGCGAGGTCGAGGCCGCCGGCGACAGCCTCGGCAATGGTGCGAAAGCTGGCGATCTTGGCCCGCGACAGGCCGGCCTGGCCGAGGTCGTCGTCGGCAAGGCGCAAGACGGTTTCGGCTTCGAACGGGGCGATCAGGGTTTCCAGCCGGCCGTAGATGGCGGCGGCGCTGGCCAGCGAGACCTGTTGCGCGGTGACGATGCGGGCAAGCTCGGCGAAGGTCGGCGGGTGGCGGCGCAGCGGCAGGGGATCGCCGGCGGCGGCGAGGCGGCCGAGATCCGGCGCGAGGACAAGCAGCGCGGCAAGACCGGCGGCGAGGTCCTGCTCGTCGTCGATGCGCGGGGGATGGCGGCCGTGATCCGGCATCGGAATGCCGCCGGTCCCGGTCGTTTCGTCAGTCGAACAGGTCGAAGGCGAAGCGATAGGTGACGCCGACGCCGACGGAGAACTGGTTCTCGTGGCCGCGGCGGACGATCGGGCTCTTGCGGGCATCGCCGATATAGCGGTCCCAGCCGGCCTGCAGATGCAGCGCGGTGGTGTCGGTGACCGCGTAGCTGGCGCGGCCGGACAGGCCGACGGACTTGAAGCCGCCGCCGATCGTGTAGGGCGTCAGGTTGCCGAGCGAGGCGGCCGCCTCGGCGGCGGTGACGCCGAGATAGGTGCTCATATATTTGCCGCTGGCGAAGTCGGCGCGCGGGCCGAAGGCAAGTTCCAGCCGCTCCATCGGATTGAGGATGATGTCCGCGCCGACCTGACCGACCTGGCCGGTATGGCCGTTCATGCCCTGGCGAAGCTCGACGAAGGCGCTGAACCAGTCGTAGCGGAAGCCGGCGCCAAGGCCCAGTTCCAGTGCCCAGTCGATCTTCTTGGTGCCGGTCAGCTTGACGCTGTCGGAGGCCTTGCGCTCGCCCAGGAAGTTGATCGAGGGGAAGACGAAGAAGCCGCGGGTGGTCTTCTCGCCGTCCGAGACCTGGCCGAGGCCCGGCAGATAGAAGCGGCCGAAGGAGATGATCGGCAGCGGCGACACCATCATCTTGTCCGCGCCTTCGTATTTCGGCGAGACCAGGGCGCCGACGCCGACGTCGATCACATATTGCTTCGACGGCAGCGGCATGTCCTGCGGCGCCGCCATGCCGTCCTGGGCAAGGGCGGAGGGAGCGGCAAGGCTCGCACCGGCCAGGAAAGCGGCGGCGGTGAGGGCGGAAACGAGGGAGGTCTTGCGCATGGCGGTCGGGCCTGCTCCGGCTGTCGGCGTCTGAGAAGACTTGTGTAATCCGGTTTAGCTGACCGAACCCTTACCAAGAAGCGATTTCGCGGCATTGTGACCGGCTTGCGTCGCTCTGTTGCAGGCTTGCATCGCCTCACACGATGTCAGCGCGAAGTGGCGCTGCGATACCAGGCGGCGAGAATGGCGCGCTCGTCCGGCTCGATCGAGGTGATGTTGGCCGGCGGCATCGCATGGGTGATGCCGGCCTGCAGGTAGATCTCGCGGGCATGGGCGGCGATCTCCTCGTCGCTTTCCAGCCGCACGCCCTTGGGCGCCGCCGCCATTCCCTCCCACAAGGGCTCGGCCGCATGGCACATGGAGCAGCGCGTCAGCACCGTGTCGCGGGCCGCCTCGAAATGCCCGTCATGGACGAAGCGGGCGATCTGCGGCGGCAGCCGGCGATAGGTCTGTGCCGTGTCGCCCGCCTCTTCGTCCGGGCGCAGGGTCGACAGCCAGACCACGGCGAGGAAGAGCGCGGCGGTGACGAACCAGGTCCACCACGGCGCATCCTTGCGGGCGTGGGTGGTGTTGAAGAAGTGCCGTATCGTGACGCCCATCAGGAAAACCAGCGAGGCGATCGCCCAATTGTACTGCGTCGCGAAGGCCAGGGGATAATGATTGGAGAGCATCAGGAAGACGACGGGGAGAGTGAGGTAATTGTTGTGCAGCGAGCGCTGCTTGGCCTGGGCGCCAAGCGAAGGGTCCGGCGTCTTGCCGGCGAGCAGCGCGGCGACCACCTTCTTCTGGTTGGGGATGATCAGCAGGAAGACGTTGGCCGACATGATGGTGGCGGTGAAGGCGCCGAGATGCAGGAAGGCGGCGCGCCCCGTGAAGACCTGGGTGTAGCCCCAGGCCATGGCGACCAGCACCACGTAGAGCAGCAGCATCAACCCGGTGGTGCTGCGCCCGAGTGGCGAGCGGCAGAGCAGGTCGTAGACGATCCAGCCGAAGGCGATGGAGGCGATGGAGAGCGCGATGGCGCCCGGCCGCGACAGTTCCATCACGGACGGATCGATCATGTAGAGATCGGCGCCGGCATAATAGACGACGCACATCAGCGCGAAGCCGGAGAGCCAGGTGGCGTAGCTCTCCCACTTGAACCAGGTCAGGTGCTCGGGAAGGGTGGCGGGCGCAACCAGATACTTGCGGATATGGTAGAAGCCGCCGCCATGGACCTGCCATTCCTCGCCATGGGCGCCAGCGGGAAGGTCGGGCGCCTTGCGCAGCCCAAGATCAAGGGCGATGAAATAGAAGGACGAGCCGATCCAGGCGATCGCCGTCACCACATGCAGCCAGCGCAAGGCGAAGGACAGCCAGTCCCAGGCAATCGCCACTTCCATAATTCTTCCCTCCCTGGGGCGCCCGAGCCGCACCGCGCGCCGGCTCCGCGTCAATCCCAATCACGAAACGTGCCAGCCGTCCGCCCGTCGTCCGCCCGTCGTCCTCAGTCCGCGCGCGGCCGGATGTCGCGCGAGAGTGGCAGATCCGCGATTTGCAAAAAAGTCGCGATATGCTTCGATCACTATCAAGAGTTTCTTGAAAACGATACGAGCCGCCCATGTCCTATGTGAACACTCTCCGGGTTTTCGTGCGGGCTGTCGATCTCGGCTCGATGTCGGCGGCGGCGCGCGACCAGCGGGTCTCGCCGGCGGTGGTGTCGAGCCGGATCGGCGAGCTGGAAAAGCATCTCGGCGTGCGCCTGTTCAACCGCACCACGCGCAAGCTGACGCCGACCGAGCACGGGGCGATCTTCTACAAGGGCGCGGTGAAGATCCTCGACGCCATCGAGGAGGCGGAGGCGGCGGTGGCCGATGTCGCCCGCCATCCGCGCGGCTCGATCTTCGTGGCCGCCCCGCTCGGCCTCGGGCGGCGGCTGGTGGCGCCCTTGATCCCGGCCTTCAAGGCGGAGTACCCGGATATCGACGTGCGGCTGCGGCTCTCCGACCGCAAGGTCGACGTGCTGGGCGAGGGGCTGGATATCGCCTTCGTGCTGGGCCAGCCGGCCGATTCGGCCCTGAAGATGCGCCCCGTCGTCGACTGCGCGCGGGTGCTGTGCGCCGCGCCCGATTATCTGGCCGCCCATGGCACGCCGGAGAGCGGCGCGGAGCTGGTGCGCGGCCGCCATTCCTGCCTGCTGCTGCGCTTCCCCGGCACCAGCGAATTCAACTGGACGCTGAAGGGCCCGGACGGGCCGGAGCGGTATGAGGTGTCCGGGCCGTTCGAATCGGACGACGGCGACGTGCTCACCGATTGGGCACTTGCCGGCTGCGGCATCGTCAACAAGCCGCTGTTCGAGGTGGCGCATCACCTGCGCGCCGGGCGGCTGGTCGAGGTCTGCCGCACGACGCCGCCGCTGCCGGTGCAACTCGCCTGCCTCTACCCGCACAAGCGCTATCAGGACCCGAAGATCCGCCTGTTCATCGACTTCGTGACGGCGGGCTGCAAGGCGGCGGTCGATGCCGCCCTTGCCGGAGATTGAGCGGGGAGACTGAGAGGGAATTGCGCGGGGAGTGGCGATGCGCCGTGACGGAAGTGGCGCGGGCACAAATCGGCGCCATGGGGCGTTTTCCTGCCGGCGAGGGGGCAAAAGCGGGCCGGATCTATCCCCGTCCTTGCCGAAAAGAACCGGAATCCGGTTTAAAATCGATGGGGGATCGGCGGAATTTGCGCGGGTTTGCGACGGATTTTGCGAGATTTCGAGAAAGCCGCGCAAAATCCGTCGCAAACTCGCATCACTCTCGCGCAAACGGGGACAAGGGCGGGGCGCTTTGGGGGGCGCGTATCGCGCAGCTCCGCAAGCCCCGGCGCGGCGGACATGTCTTTCAAGAAAATTTTGAAAGAGATGGCCATTCTTTTGCATTACCAATAGACGAACTCAGCGCAGCCTTCTTCGGAGACCCATCCGTGACCGCCAGCGAGCATCCCGATCCGTCTTCCGCGACGCGTCCCTCAGTGATGGACCGCGCCGCCTTCCTCGCCCGGTTCGGCGGGGTCTTCGAGCACTCGCCGTGGATCGCCGAGCGGGCCCTGGCGAAAGGGCTCGCGTCGGACGCCGATACGGCCGCGGGTCTGCATGCGCGGCTGGTTGCAGAGTTCCGCGCGGCCAGCGAGGAGGAACGGCTCGGCGTGTTGCGGGCCCATCCCGATCTTGCCGGCAAGCTGGCGGCGGCGAAGCGCCTGACGGCGGAGTCCGCCGGCGAGCAGGCCTCCGCCGGGCTCGACGCGCTGACCGATGCGGAGCGTGCCCGCTTCACCGCGCTCAACGAGGCTTACACCTCCCGCTTCGGCTTTCCCTTCATCCTGGCGGTGAAGGGCCGCAGCAAGGCGGAAATCCTGGAAAATTTCGAGGCCCGCATCGCCAACGACCGGCGGGCCGAGTTTGCGACCGCCTGCGGCCAGGTGGAGCGGATCGCGCTGCTGCGGCTCAAGGATCTCGTTCCCGGCTGAGCCGGTCTCTCGTCGCTCTTTCCAGCGTGCTTTCCGTGCGCCTTAGCCTGAAGGACCCTTGTCATGACGTCTCCTCAGCCGGACAGCCGTCCGGACTTCGCCCGCAAGGACATCAACCTCGCCTCCGCGGGCCTTGGGGCCGCGGCGGTGTCGGTCACCGACGACTTCTTCGCCGAGGTCTCGCGGATGCTCGCGGACGATGCGGCGGTGTTCTATCCGGATCGCTACGACGACAACGGCAAGTGGATGGACGGCTGGGAATCGCGCCGCCGCCGGGGGCCGGGCCACGACATCGCGGTGGTGCGCCTTGCCGTGCGCGGCCGGATCACCGGCTTCGATGTCGACACCTCGCATTTCACCGGCAACTACCCGCCGGCCTGCCGCATCGAGGCAGCCGCCTGCGCCGGCGATCCGGACGCAGGCACCACCTGGACCGAACTGCTGCCGATGTCGCCGCTCGGACCGAGCGCCCATCATTATTTCGCCTGTAGTGACGCCGGCGTGTGGACCCATGTGCGGCTGCATATCCATCCCGACGGCGGCGTTGCGCGCCTTCGCGTCTTCGGCCGGCCGGAGCTCGACCGGCAGGCGGCGGGCGCTGCGGAACTGGATCTCGCCTCGGCGCTGAACGGCGCGCGCATCGTCGCGTTTTCCGATGCGCATTACGGCGCCTATCACCGGATGCTGGCGCCGGGACGCGGGCTCAACATGGGCGATGGGTGGGAAACCCGCCGGCGCCGCGAGCCGGGGCACGACTGGATCATCGTCGAGCTCGGCGCACGCGGCATCATCGGGCGGGCCAGCGTCGACACGGCCTTCTACAAGGGCAACTTCCCGGAAAGCTGCTCGATGCAGGCGGCCGATCTTGCCGGCATGACCGGCGATCTCGACCGGGCCATCGTCACGTCGTCGATGTTCTGGGAGGAACTGGTCGGGCGCACGAAACTCTCCGCCGACGCGATCCACGACATCGGCGCGGAGGCGGTGACGCCGCTCGGCCCGGTCACCCATGTGCGCCTCAACATCCATCCCGACGGCGGCATCAGCCGGCTGCGGCTGTTCGGCCGCCTCGCCTGAGGGGGTTTTTCCGCTGAGGCTTGTAAGCGAATGCCTCTCCTCGCGTCTTCCCGGACGAGGCCGAAGATCCGGGACCGGGGAGGCACGGCGGTCGGGGTGTCTTTCGGGAGTGCCGTCGTCAGGCCCCCGGCTCGCCGGTCCCGTTGGGGTGGACGGCCCCCATCCGGCGTCGTTTTGCGCCAAGATGATGGTCCCAACACATCGAAGGAGCCGCCCAATGAACGAGATTACGCGCATCGGCATGGACACGTCCAAGCATCTCTTCCAACTCCACGGGGTTGATGCCGCCGGAGAGAC
>NZ_FYAV01000079.1:0-540 GCF_900185745.1 Stappia sp. TSB10GB4
GGCAGGGACCCTGATGACGACGGGCGAAAGCCCAACCCCGGTCCGGTCGCCTGCCACTGGTCTCCCGGCGGTTCAGGCCGGGAGACCGCCCAAACTCTACCACCTCTTCAGACGAACAATCCCGGCCGCAGGCGAAGCCGGAGAGCCGGGAACCATTGGCACCCTCAGTGGGTGTTTGTCGCTCCACCCTCTCCTTGCGTCTTCCCGGGCGTCTTCCCGGGCAAGGCGCAGCCGCGATCCGTGACCGGGGAGGCACACGCGGTCGGAGTGCGCTCTTGCCGTGCTCCTCAAACGCCCTCGGCTCTCCGGTCCCGCATCTGCGCTGCGCTTCGTGCGGGATGACGAAGGAGGGGGCGGAGCGAGTGGAGGACCGCATGGGTGAGGCGATGCCGTGGGGGCACGGCGTGTCCTCGCACCCGCTCCGGGAACGAATGGACCCCGGCGCGCGCTTGCGCGCGGCCGGGGTTGTTCGTCTGAAGAGGTGGTAGAGTTTGGGCGGTCTCCCGGCCTGAACCGCCGGGAGACCAGTGGCAGGCGACC
>NZ_FYAV01000076.1:0-52753 GCF_900185745.1 Stappia sp. TSB10GB4
TAGCGCTTGGTCTTCTTGGCGATCTTGGCCATCCGGCCACGACTCTGCTCTGTCCACATTCAGAGCTTGAATCACAAAGCGCCTCAACGAAAAACCCCTGTCCGCGATTTTCCAAACGGCCTCTAAGTGAAAAGCGAAACTTGATCGGACGGGGAACCTGCAGGGCGCTGACCTGGCATGGGGGCCCGCTCCCCAGCGCCGTACTTCGTGAAATGTCGAGGCAAAGCTCATGGACATGTCCACCCTGCCGGCTCTGCTGGGGTTTCTGGCAGCCTGTTTCCTTGCCGCCCTGACCGGCGCGCTGTTCCGCCCCGGTGAATGGTACGAGCGGCTGAAAAAGCCGGCCTGGCGCCCGCCCAACCGGCTGTTCCCGCCGGTCTGGACGGTGCTCTACGTGATGATCGCGGTGTCCGGCTGGCTGGTCTGGCGCGAGGCGGGCTTTGCCGGCGCGGCGCTGCCGCTCGCCGTCTACGGCGTCCAGCTTGTGCTCAACGGCGCCTGGACGCCGCTGTTCTTCGGCCTGCACCGCCCGGATCTCGGCATGATCGACATCGTGCTGGTGTGGCTGTCGATCGTCGCGACGATCCTGCTGTTCTGGCCGGTGCACATGCTCGCGGCGCTGCTGCTGGTGCCCTATCTCGCCTGGGTCACCTTCGCCGTCGCACTGAACTTCTCGATCTGGCGGCTGAACCGGGAGGGGTGAGGCGAACGCAAGACCTCCGCCGCCCGATCAGGACCGGTCCTTGACCGGGGAGGCGGCCGGGCGTGCGTCCTGCGCACGGATGGTGACGACCCGCGCGCCGGTGACAAACACCAGATAGCCGGCAAGGGACAGGGCGGCCAGCGCGCCGACCGCGAGCCGATAGGCAGCCTCGACGCCGACTTCCGGGGCGAGGGCGGACACCAGGGCGCCGAAGCCCCATTGCCACAGGAACACGCCGACGAACAGCAGCAGGTTGAAGAAGGCGATGGCGCGCCCGGCCTCGGCGGGCTGCGACCTCTGGCCGACGAGCGGATGCGTCACCGAGAGCGGCCAGGCGGCGACGCAGAACAGCGCGAACAGATACCAGTCGGCGCGGGCGCCGAGGGCGGCAATGACGACGAGCAGGACGATGCTGGCCGGCGTCCAGCGCCGCAACACCTGCTCCCCGTCCTCGGCGCTGGCGAGAAATCGCGGCGACAGATAGCCCATGACCAGGAACACGAAGAGCATGATCACGTTGATGTAGAGCAGCTCCAGTGCCGCGCCGCGCGGGCTTTCGCCCATGACTTGCGTCAGCCATGGCCCGATCCACAGGGTCTGCACGGCGACGAGGATCGCGTAGTTGAAAAAGCCGAGGGCCCCGATCCGCCAGATATGCGCGGTCCGCACGATCGACGCATAGCCACGCAGGATGCCGTGCGGCGACACCCCGGCGGCCGGGCGATGCCCCGGTGCCTGCAGCGCGACCAGCAGCGCGACGGCCGCGAACAGCACCCCCAGCACGAGGAATAGCATCGGCCAGCCGAAGCGCGTGGCGAGGCTTTCGGACGGCAGCGTGCCGAGGATCAGCCCGAGCGCTCCGGCCATCAGCATCCACGAGTTGAGCCGCTGCTGCAGCGCCGGCGTCGTCCACAGGCGGGCGGCCGTGAGGGGGGCGATCAGGCAGGCGCTGACGCCGACGCCGGTGAGCAGCCGCGCTCCGAACAGGCCTTCGAAACTGTCCGCGACAGCGAACAGGACGCAGGACAACGCGGCGATGGCGAGCGAGACCACCAACACGGCGCGCACGCCGAACCGGTCGAGCAGGGCCCCCATCGGCAGTTGCAGGATCGCGAAAGAGGCGAAATAGGATCCGGCAAGCAAGCCGAGTTCGCCGGCGGACAGGGCGAACTGCTCGGTGAACATGGGGGCGAGCGCGGCGGTGACGCCGCGCAACAGCGAGGACAGCAGGTATCCGGCGGCAAAGATCACCAGGACGGCAGTGCCCAGGTGACCCTTGCTCGCCGCAGGGCGGGTCAGCTCCATACCGTCAGCGGCTCCCTGTCTCCCCGGTAGCCGAGAAAGCCCGAGATCGTCAGGCGGTCGATGCCCTCGCCGGGCAGCACCGCATGCAGCTTACGCGCATTGAACAGGATCAGGTCGCCATTCTCCGGCTTTGCCGAATAGTTGCAGGGCGGAAGGTTCTCCAGCGGAATCGCATAGTCGTCGCCGCGCTGATCGAGGAACTCCGCGTCCGACAGTTCGTCCTGCCACATCGCCAGTTCGCCACCCGTCTCGGGGACATCGACATAGATGTTGATGCCGAACTGGCTGATCAGGGACGCGGCCTCCGGCGTGTCGGGGGCATGGCGGCCGAACATGTCGTGGTGAGCCTTGAGGGGAATGCCCGGCTTCATGCAGCGCGACAGGCCGACGAACATCTTGCGGCCGTAGAGCGTCTGCAGCGTGCAGCCGGCGCCCCAGGTCTCGTCCATGACGCAGCGGAATGTGTCCATCGGGCAGGGATAGGGATCGCAGGCCCTGCGCAGCAGGTTGAGATTGTCGAGCGCGGTGGCGAAATAGTGCTCGATGATCTCCGGCTTGCGGCCTGTTTCGAAATAGGACATGCCGATCCGGCCGACCTTGGGAGCGTTGAGATAGTCGCTATAGCCGGTGGACTTCAGTCCTTGCGAGATGGTCCGGCACGCCTCGGCGGAAATGAACTCCGGCACGCGCAGGACCTGGATCTCGTTGCGGATCAGGGCCAGAACGTCGTCCAGCGAGAGGGTGGGGGCGACGCGCACGGGATCGATCGGGGCGGCGGACGAGACATCGGGACGGGCAAGGGTCATGGCGTCAGCTCCAGTAGGTGAGCGGCTGGTCGTCGCCGCGATAGCCGATGAAGAAGGACACGGCCATGCGCGCCGTATCGTGCGGCGAAGCGACCGCGTGGATCTTGCGGGAATCGAAGATCAGCAGGTCGCCCCGTCCGGGCTTGACGATGACGTCGGGCGTCGGCAGGTCCTCTACGGCGATGCCGTATTTGCCCCGGCGCCTGCGGTCGAATTCCTCCGTCGTCATGTTGCGATGCCACATCAGCAGTTCGCCGCCCACTTCGGGCACCTGGAAGTAGATGTTGGCGGCGAACTGGGCGAGCAGCGATTCCGCTTCCTCGATGCCCGGAGCATCCTCGGAGAAGATGTCATGGTGGGCGAGGAACGTCGTGTTCGGCTCCACCATCCGCGACAGGCCGACGAACATCTTGCGGCCGAACAGCGTCTGCAGGTTTGCACCCGCCGGCCAGATCTCGTCGAGAATGCCGCGCAGCGTGTCGAGGGGCGAGCCGTACGGCTCGCAGGCCTTGCGGAAATCGTTCAGATGCTCCCGCGCGACCACGAAATAGCGCTCGATCAGTTCGGGCTTGAGCTCGGTCTCGTAGAAGGCCATGCCGATCTTGCGGACCTCCGAGACGTTGATGTAGGGCTCGAAACCGAGGGAGGCCTGCCCCCGAGAGATCAGTTCGCAGGACGGACCGTTCGCAAAGGCCGCAACCCGGATGACGCGGACCTCGCCCCTGGCGAGTGCCTTGAAATGCTCGCTGTTCAGGCCGTACTTGTCGGTATGCATCACATAGGGCAAGCCGCCGGACGCCGGGCTGGCCTCGAAGCGTTCGACTTCAGTGGACAATGCAGTATCCATGTCGCCTCCTCATACTTCGTTGC
Organism: Stappia sp. TSB10GB4; assembly: GCF_900185745.1. Taxonomy (NCBI): domain Bacteria; kingdom Pseudomonadati; phylum Pseudomonadota; class Alphaproteobacteria; order Hyphomicrobiales; family Stappiaceae; genus Stappia; species Stappia sp. TSB10GB4. The sequence goes on from NZ_FYAV01000076.1 coordinate 3,685, forward strand.
GTTCTGGTCCGGAGCCTTGCACGTGCAGTCGTGACCAGCAGCCCGGCCAGGTGGCCGGTTGCGTGCCGGAGCATGCGGTTGACTGGTTTTTATGGGTGCAACCTATAGTATGAATGCGCCGCAGAGGCAGCCGCTCCGGCCGCAACTCTGTCGTGCCGCTACGTCACGAATGCAGCAGGGATCCATGCTCGCACCCGAAGTCATCCTGCTCCTGCGGCTGGCCGATCTCGGCACCCTGGCGGCTGTCGCCGAGGAGACGGGGATGACGCCGTCGGGCGTGTCCCGCATGGTGTCGCGCCTGGAGAAGCGCACCGGCATCAAGCTCGTGCACCGCTCAACCCGTCGGCTTGCCTTCACGCCGGAGGGCGCCGTCTTCATCGGCTATGCTCGCCGCATGCTGAAGCTCGCAGAGGCGGCCGAGGTCGACCTGTCGCACCGGCACGGCGAGGTTCGCGGCCATCTGCGCGTCAATTGCGGTACCGCCTTCGCGCGGCACCGGTTGGCGCCGCTGCTGCCGGCGTTCCTGCGCCGGCATCCGGCAGTGACGGTCGGGGTTTCGGTTTCCGACCACCGCATTGACCCGTTCGAGGAGCAGATCGACGTGACGATCCGCGTCGGCCTGCTGGACGACAGCGAGTTGATCGCGGCTCGCCTGGGCACGGTCCGCCGCGTCATCGCCGCAAGCCCCGCCTATCTGGAACGGCGCGGCACACCGACGACCGCCCAGGACCTGGGGAGCCACGACTGCCTGTTGCTGACCGGGTTCCCGGACCAGGCCTATTGGCCGATGATCGAGCAGGGAGCGGTGGTGCGCACCCCCGTCCGCGGGAGCGTCACCGCGGACAGCGCCGATACGCTGTTGCAGATGGCGATCGAGGGCGTCGGCATCATCCGCTTGGGGGATTTTCTCGGCAGGAAGGCGCTTGCCGAGGGACAGCTTGTCGAACTGTTCAAAGGACAGCACGACGCGGATCCCAAGCCGATCTCCGCCCTGATGCTTCCCGGCCGCCAGACCATTCCGCGCGTGCGCGCCTTTGTCGACTTCCTGAAGGAGCGCGCCTAGAGCCCATTCGGCCACGGCAATCCGATATCGCCAGGCGACGCATGTTTTCGGGAAGACTGGAGAATTTTCAGGAAGAATGGAGGAAGTGGCTCCCCGGGCCGGATTCGAACCAGCGACCAAGCGGTTAACAGCCGCTTGCTCTACCACTGAGCTACCGGGGATCACGAAACACGCGGAGCATCCGCACCGCGTCGGTGGCAGGCGTATAGCAAACTGCGCCGCCGCTTGCCAAGCCCTTTGTCGCAAAACTTTTCCACAGTTGGGGAGCGGGCAAGGGGCGGGCGGTCCGCGGCCTGCAAGGCTTTGGTGCGCGGGCAGCCAAGACCGCCGCGAGGGAAGGGGCGGCGCGCCTTTCCGTCTCGCCGCTGGACGCGGGGCCCTTCGGCAGGCTATGAGTCGTGATCTTCCGGTCCTTTCTGACGGACGAAGTCCGATGAAAGGGGAAAGTCGGAATACGGTGGGGGAGGACCCAAGTCGGGCTCCCGAATCCGTAGCTGCCCCCGCAACTGTGAGCGGCGAGCCTTCCTGCATGAACCACTGGGCCGTTTGGTCCGGGAAGGGCAGGGCAAGGCCGCGACCCGCGAGCCAGGAGACGAGCCGGATCACCCGAGCCCCCGCCAAGGGGCCCGGCCCGAAACGTCACGCGCCGTCGGGTGGACGGCAGGAGGCCAGAATGTTCCCGTTGAAGGGCGCCCGCCGCTTCAGCCCTCCCGGCATATCCCGCCGCCGGACGGCTTGCGCGTGAGCGGCGCATCCGATTCGCCAACCGCCCCGGCCCCTGTCGCGGCCCGCACCGTGCTGGTGACGGGCGGCGCGCGCTCGGGCAAGAGCCTTTATGCCGAGGGGCTGGTGCGCGCCTCGACGCGCGAGTGCGTCTATGTCGCCACCTGCACGCCCCATGACGAGGAGATGCGCCAGCGCATCGACCGCCACCGCAACCAGCGGGGCGAGGGCTGGCGCACCATCGAGGAGCCGCGCGATCTTGCCGGCGTCCTCGCCGCCGAGAGCACGGCGCAGCGCGCCATCCTCGTCGATTGCCTGACGCTGTGGCTCAGCAATCTGATCTTTGCCGAGGCTGATCCGGAAGCGGAGACGGCCCGGCTCGCCGAGGCGCTGCGCGCCGCGCCCGGCCCCATCGTTCTCGTCACCAACGAGGTCGGCTCGGGCATCGTTCCCGAAAACGCGCTCGCCCGCCGCTTTCGCGACGAGCAGGGTCGCCTCAATCGCCGCATCGCGGAACTCGCCGATGTAGCGGTGCTCGTCGCCGCCGGCCTGCCGCTCGTTCTCAAGCCATCCCACCTCCAGCCGGAGATCCGCCTATGACCGCATCCACGCCCCGCACCGCCAGCAAGATCCCGGCCACCATCGTCACCGGCTTCCTCGGCGCCGGCAAGACGACGCTGCTCGCCAACCTGCTGCGCGAGGCGAAGGGCAAGCGCATCGCCCTCATCGTCAACGAGTTCGGCGACATGGGCTTCGACGGCTCGCTGGTCGACGGCTGCGCCGATCCGGACTGCGCCGCCGAAGAGGTGGTGGAGCTGACCAATGGCTGCATCTGCTGCACCGTCGCCGACGATTTCCTCCCCACCATGGAAATGCTGATCGCCCGCGACGAGGCGCCGGACCACATCGTCATCGAGACCTCGGGCCTTGCCCTGCCGCAGCCGCTGGTGCGCGCCTTCTCCTGGCCGAGCGTCAAGACCCGCGTGACGGTCGACGCGGTGGTGACGGTGGTGGATGCCGCAGCCGTCGCGGAAGGGCGGGTGACCGGCGACGAGGCGGCGCTGGCCGCGCAGCGCGCCGCCGACGAGGCGCTGGACCATGACAGCCCGGTGGAGGAGCTGTTCGAGGACCAGCTCGTCTGCGCCGATCTGGTGGTGCTGAACAAGGCCGACCTCGTCGATGCGGCGACGCTGGAGCGGGTGCGGGCCGAGGTCGCCGGGCGGGTGCGCGCGGCGGTGGAGATCGTCGCGGCGGAAAAGGGCAGGCTCGCCGCCGACGTGCTGCTCGGCCGGATGAGCGCTTCGGAAGACGACATGCACGGGCGCGAGAGCCATCACGAGCATCATCACCACGACGACCACGACCACGATCACGACGATCATGATCATGACCATGACCACCACCATCACCATCATCACGACCACGACGACTTCGTCAGCCATGTGATCGAGCTCGCCCCGCTCGCCTCGCTGAAGGATCTGGAGGCGCGCGTCGCCGCCGCCATGGCGGTGCCCGGCGTGCTGCGCATCAAGGGCGCGGTCGGGATCGAGGGCAAGGCCGCGCCGGCGATGGTGCAGGCGGTCGGCCCGCGCGTCGAGGCATGGTTCGCGCGCGACGCACGCGCCCCTGGCCGGGTCGTGGTGATCGGCCTTGCCGGCTTCGACCTTGCCCGCGTCGAGGGTCTGCTCGCCAGCGCGCTCGCCGCCTGATCCATACGGCAGGCAGGGCGCAGGAGACGGCATGCATATTCTCGCGGGGCGCAGCGGACGCATCGACCAGGGCGACGAGGCGGTCGATCTCGGCCAGTCGCCGGCCGATGTCGTCGTGCTGTCGGCGGCCGACACGGAACTCGCCTCGCTCGCCGCCGTGGCAGCAGGCGGCGGGGCGGGGCAGCCGAGCCTGCGGCTTGCCAACCTGATGGCCCTGTCGCACCCCTATTCGGTCGATCTCTATGCCGAGCAGACGGTGGCGGGCTCCCGGCTCGTCGTGCTGCGCCTGCTCGGCGGGGCGGAATACTGGCCCTATGGCGTCGAGCGGCTGACCGAGGCGGCGCGCGGCCACGGCCTGCATCTGGCGGTGATGCCGGGCGACGACCGCTGGGACGCGGACCTTGCCGCCCGCTCCACCCTGCCGGTCGACGAGGTGAGGCGCCTGTGGCGCTATCTCGCCGAAGGCGGGGCGGAAAATCTTCGCAACTTCCTGCGCTATGCCGCGCATTTGCTGGATGGGGCGCAGGAGCCCGATCCGCCGCGCCCGCTGCCGCGCGCGGGCCTGCTGCTGCCCGGCTGTGCGCACCCGACGCTCGCCGACCTGCGGGCGAGCTGGGCCGATCCGGCCGCGCCCGTTGCCGCCATCGTCTTCTACAAGGCCCTGATGCAGAGCGCGGCGACCGCGCCGGTCGAGGCCCTGTGCGCGGCGCTGGCGGGCGAGGGCATCAACCCGCTGCCGGTCTTCGTCTCCTCGCTGAAGGAGGCCGAATCCGCCTCCGTCCTCGGCGCGCTCTTCGCCGAGGCGCCGCCCGCCGTGGTGCTCAACGCCACCGCCTTCGCCGTGTCGAAGGCCGGCGAGGCGCACAGCGGAACGCCGCTCGATGCACCTGGCGTGCCGGTGCTGCAAGTGGTGTTCTCCTCGTCCTCGGAAGAGGGCTGGCGCGACGCCGACCAGGGCCTTTCGATCCGCGATCTCGCCATGCATGTGGTGATGCCGGAGGTGGACGGGCGCATTCTCACCCGCGCCGTCTCCTTCAAGGAGCAGGCGCCGCACGATCCGCTGACCCAGTCGGCGACCATGCGTTTCGTGCCGAAACCCGACCGGGTGGCCTTCGTCGCCGCCCAGGCCGCGCGGATCGCCCGCCTCGCCGCGACCCCGGCGGCGGAGCGCAAGGTGGCGCTGATCCTTGCCAACTATCCCAACAAGGACGGGCGCCTTGCCAATGGCGTCGGCCTCGACACGCCGGCCTCCTGCGCCCGCCTGTTGCAGCGGCTTGCCGCCGAGGGCTACCGCATCGACGGCGCGCCGCAGGGCTCTGCCGAACTGATGGCGCGGATCAGCGACGGCCCGACCAACGACATCGCCGCCCGCCGCGTGCGCCATGGCGGCGCTGAGCTTTCGCTCGCCGACTATGCCGCTGCCTTCGCCCGGCTGCCGCAGGCGGTGCGCGAGGCGGTCACTGCGCGCTGGGGGGGGCCGCAAGACGATCCGCATGTGGAGGAAGGGGCGTTCCGCCTCGCCGTGACGCGCTTTGGCAATGCGGTCGTCGGCATTCAGCCGGCGCGCGGCTACAATATCGATCCCAAGGCGACCTATCACGACCCGGACCTGGTGCCGCCGCACCACTATTTCGCCTTCTACATCTGGTTGCGCGAGACATTCGGTGTCCACGCCGTGGTGCATCTGGGCAAGCACGGCAATCTCGAATGGCTACCGGGCAAGGCGCTGGCGCTGTCCGAAGACTGTTTCCCCGAAGCAGTGCTCGGGTCGCTGCCCAACATCTATCCCTTCATCGTCAACGATCCGGGCGAGGGGGCACAGGCCAAGCGCCGCACTTCGGCGGTCATCGTCGACCACCTGACGCCGCCGCTGGCGCGGGCCGAAAGCCACGGCGTCGCCGCTGAGCTGGAGGTGCTGCTCGACGAATATTACCTGGCGCAGGGCGTCGACCCGCGCCGGCTGAAGGCGCTGACCCGCGACATTCTCGAGGCGGCGGAGCGGCACGGTCTCGACCGCGACATCGGCCTGACCAGCGAGATGGACGAGGAGACGCGGCTTGCCCGGCTCGACGCGCATCTGTGCGACCTGAAGGAGTTGCAGATCCGCGACGGGCTGCATGTGCTGGGTGCCGCACCTGGCGGCGATCTGCTGACCGCGCTTCTGGTGGCGCTGGTTCGGGTGCCGCGCGGCGAAGGGCCGGCGCATGAGGGCATCACCCGGGCGCTCGCCCGCGACCTCGGACTTGGAGGCTTCGACCCGCTCGCCTGCGCCTACGAACTGCCCTTCGACGGCCCGCGCCCGGCGCTGCTTGCCGAGGTGTCCGGCGATCCCTGGCGCAGTTGCGGCGACACGGTGGAGCGGCTGGAACTGCTGGCGGCAAAACTGGTGGAGGAGGGCCGCGCGCCGGAGGGCTTTGCCGCCACCGCAGCCGTGCTGGAGGAAATTACGACCCGCATCCGCCCGGCCGTCACGGCTTCGGGGGAGGCGGAAACTGCCGGCGTTCTTGCCGGTCTTGCCGGGCGCTTCGTGCCGCCGGGCCCGTCCGGCGCGCCGACGCGCGGGCGCCCCGATGTGCTGCCGACGGGCCGCAACTTCTACTCCGTCGACGTGCGCGCCGTGCCGACCGAGACCTCCTGGCGCATCGGCGCGGCCAGCGCCGAGCGGCTGGTCGAGCGGCATTTCCAGGACGAGGGCGAATATCCGACCGCCGTGGTTCTGACCTGCTGGGGCACGGCCAACATGCGCACTGGCGGCGACGACATCGCCCAGGCGCTGGCGCTGATCGGCGCCCGGCCGAAATGGGAGGCGGGCTCGGGCCGCGTCACCGGCTTCGATATTCTCTCGCTCGCCGAGCTCGGCCGGCCGCGCGTCGACGTCACGCTGCGCATTTCCGGCTTCTTCCGCGATGCCTTCCCGCATCAGGTCGACCTGTTCCAGTCGGCGGTCGCCGCCATCGCCGCGCTGGAGGAGCCGCAGGACGCCAACCCGCTCGCCGCACGCGCCCGCAAGGAAGCCGCCCGGCTGGAGGCGGACGGCCTTGCCCCGGAAAAGGCCCGCCGGCAGGCGCTCTACCGCGTCTTCGGCTCGAAGCCCGGTGCCTATGGCGCCGGCCTGCAGGCCTTGATCGACGAGCGCCTCTGGGAGGTGCGCGCGGACTTTGCCGACGCGTTCCTCGCCTGGGGCTCCTACGCCTATGGCGGCGGGGCGAAGGGCGAGGGCGCGCGCGCCAGCCTGACCGCGCGCCTGTCGCAGGTCGACGCGGTGCTGCACAACCAGGACAACCGCGAGCACGACCTGCTCGACAGCGACGACTACTACCAGTTCGAGGGCGGGCTCGCCGCGACGGTGGAAACGCTGAAAGGCACGGCGCCGAAGATCTATCACAACGACCATTCGCGCCCCGAGCGCCCGGTGATCCGCACCCTGTCGGAGGAGATCGGCCGGGTGGTGCGGGCGCGCGCCGCCAATCCGAAGTGGATCGCCGGCGTCATGCGCCACGGCTACAAGGGCGCGTTCGAGATCGCCGCGACGGTGGACTATCTCTTCGCCTTTGCCGCCACCACCAATGCGGTGGGCGACCATCACTTCGACCAGCTCTATGATGCTTATCTGGACGACGGAGAGGTCCGCGCCTTTTTGGCCGAGGCCAATCCGAAGGCGCTGGAGGAAATCGAGGCGCGCTTTCGCGAGGCGGTCGAGCGCGACCTGTGGCGGCCGCGGCGCAATTCGGTGCGCGCCGCGCTGAATATCGAGGCCCCGCAGGGGCAGGAAAGGGAGACGACCTCGTGAGCGACAAGAAGGCCGAAATGAGCGAAGAGGAGCTCAACGCCCGCCACGCCGAGAAGATGCGCAAGAAGAAGGCCGCGCGCGACAAGATCATGGCGACCAAGACCATCGAGAAGGGACTCCTGATCGTCCATACCGGCAAGGGCAAGGGCAAGTCGACGGCCGGCTTCGGCATGGTGTTCCGCTCGCTCGGCCATGGCCACAAGGTCGCCGTGGTGCAGTTCGTCAAGGGCCGCATCGAGACCGGCGAGCGCATGGCGCTGGAGCGCTTCTCCGACCTCGTCACCATCAAGCGCATGGGCGAGGGCTTTACCTGGGAGACCCAGGACCGCCAACGCGACATCGACGCCGCCCGCGCCGCCTGGGAGGCGGCCAAGGACCTGATCCGCTCGCGCGAGCATCGCCTCGTCCTGTGCGACGAGCTGAACATCGTGCTGCGCTACGACTACCTGCCGATCGACGAAGTCGTCGCCTTCCTGCGCGACGAGAAGCCGGAGGACGTGCATGTCGTCGTCACCGGCCGCAACGCCAAGGACGAGCTGATCGAGATCGCCGACCTCGTCACCGAGATGGAGCAGGTCAAGCACCCGTTCCGCTCCGGCGTGAAGCCGCAGGAGGGGATCGAGTTCTGATGGCGGCAGGCCGCCGCATCCCCGCCCTGATGATCCAGGGCACCGGCTCGAATGTCGGCAAGAGCCTCGTCGTGGCCGGGCTGTGCCGGCTGTTCGCCGACCGGGGGCTGAAGGTGCGGCCGTTCAAGCCGCAGAACATGTCGAACAACGCGGCCGTGACCAGTGACGGCGGCGAGATCGGCCGGGCGCAAGGCTTGCAGGCGATGGCCGCGCGCGTGCCGCTGTCGGTGCACATGAACCCGGTGCTCCTGAAGCCCGAGACGGATGTCGGGGCGCAGGTCATCGTGCAGGGGCGGCGCGCCGGCACGATGCGCGCGCGCGAGTACGGCAGCCGCAAGGCCGAGCTCCTGCCGAAGGTGCTGGAGAGTTTCGAACGGCTCAGCGAGGGCGCGGACCTGGTGCTGGTGGAAGGGGCGGGCAGCCCGGCGGAGATCAATCTGCGCGCCGGCGACATCGCCAATATGGGGTTTGCTGAGGCGGCCGATATCCCCGTCGCGCTGTGCGGCGACATCGACCGCGGCGGGGTGATCGCCAGCCTCGTCGGCACCCATGCGATCCTGCCCGAGGCCGAGCGGGCCCGCATCAAGGCCTTTCTCGTCAACCGCTTCCGGGGGGATGTGTCGCTGTTCGACGACGGCGTGCGGGAGATCGCCGCGCGCACCGGATGGCGCGCGCTCGGCGTGGTGCCGTGGTTCGCTGATGCCCACCGCCTGCCGGCGGAAGATGCGCTGGCGCTGGAGGAAAGCGACGGCGACGGCTCGGTGAAGATCGCCGTGCCGGTGATCAGCCGCATCGCCAATTTCGACGATCTCGATCCGCTGCGGCTGGAGCCGGGCGTGACGCTGGAGCTGGTCGGGCCGGGCCGGCCGCTGCCGGGCGATGCGGATCTCGTGCTGCTGCCCGGGTCCAAGTCGACGGTCGGGGATCTCGCCTTCTTCCGCGCGCAGGGCTGGGACATCGATCTTGCCGCCCATGTGCGGCGCGGCGGCCGCGTCATGGGCGTGTGCGGCGGCTACCAGATGCTGGGGCGGACGATCAGCGATCCCGACGGCATCGAGGGCACGCCCGGCACCGTCGACGGGCTTGGCCTGCTCGACGTCGACACGGTGCTAACAGTGGACAAGCGCCTTGTCGAGGTGACGGGCCGCCATGCGGCGAGCGGGACAGCGCTTGCCGGCTACGAGATCCATATCGGCCGCACGCAAGGGCCGGACACCGCGCGACCTTTCGCGCTGCTGAGCGAGGGCGGCGAGCCGGACGGCGCGGTCTCGGCAAACGGGCGCATCGCCGGCACCTATGTGCACGGGCTGTTTGCCTCCGACACGTTCCGGGCCGGCCTGCTGGCGGAACTGGGCAGCGGCTCGACCCGCGCCTATGAGGGCGAGATCGACCGCACGCTCGACGCGCTGGCCGCGCATCTGGAGGCCTCGCTTGACATCGAGGCGCTGCTGGAGATCGCCCGCGCGCGGTGACCTTACCCGCCGGCGCGCCGCCAGATCAGCAACTGGTTGTTCGCCGGCATCGCGAGATCTTCCAGCAGGGTCAGCCCCTGCGCTTGCGCCAACTCGTCGAGCGCCTCGAAATCGCGAATGCCGCTCAGCGAGTCGCGCGCCCGCAATTGCGCGTCGAATTCGGCATTGCTCTTTGTGGTGAAGGCGCCGCCATATTTCATCGGCCCGTAGACACAGCACAGGCCGCCCGGCGCCAGCACCTCGCCGATACGGGCGAAGAACTGCCCGACATGGGCGAAGGACATGATGTGCAGCGTGTTGGCCGTGAAGACCGCGTCGAAGGCATCGGGCGCGTCCGCCGCCGGCAGCGGCCAGGGCGGGGCGGCGACGTCGAGGGCGAGCGGCGGCGGTGTCCGTGCCGTTCCCTCGCTCTCCAGTCGCGCCGCAAGCCCCGAAACGGTGCCGGGCAACTCGCTGCACTGCCAGACAAGCTGCGGCAGGGCCGCAGACATGTGCACCGCGTGCTGGCCGGTGCCGCTGCCGATCTCCAACACGCGCCGGCAGCGGGCGAGGTGGGGACGGAGCCCCGCGAGGATCGCGTCCTTGTTGCGCTCGGCGGAGGGGGCGAAGGGAAGCATGGCGGACCTCACAGGAACAGCGGGACGAGCGCGATGGCCGCGACCGCGACCGCCTGCAGCACCATCGCCTGGCGGAACACTTTCAGCGCGCGGGAAATGTCGCCGGCGGTGGCCTCGCGCCGGCCGCCTTCGTTCATGAACGGATCGTCGACCGTATAGCCGGGATAGGCGCGCGGGCCGGCCAGCGCCAGCCCGAGCACGGCGGCCATCGCCGCCTCCGGCCAGCCGGCATTGGGCGAGCGGTGCTTCGGCGCGTCCCGCCGCATCACGGCAAGGCTTTCCTGGAGGCTACGGCCGTTCAGCGGCGCGGTCACCGCCATGGCCAGCCCGCACAGGCGGGCGGCCGGCCAGTTCACCAGATCGTCGAACCGGGCCGAGGCCCAGCCGAAGGCCTCGTGCCGCTCGGTCCGGTGGCCGACCATGGAATCCGCCGTGTTCACCGCCTTGTAGGCGATGAGGCCCGGCAGGCCGAACAGCAGGAACCAGAAGGCCGGCGCGGTCACCCCGTCGGCGGCGTTTTCCGCGCAGGATTCGATGGCCGCGCGGGCAACGCCGGCCTCGTCGAGCTGCTGCGGATCGCGGCCGACGATCATCGCCACCGCCCGCCGTCCGCCGGCAAGCCCGTCCTCCAGCAGGCCGTCGCGCACCGCCGCCACATGTTCGTAGAGGCTCTTCTGGGCGATGAAGATCGCCGCGATCACGGCAACGCCGATCTCTCCGAAGGGCAATGCGCGCAGGATCACCTCGATCAGCACGCCGACCAGCAGCGAACAGGCGACAAGGCTTGCGAGGAACACCGCGCCATAGATCTTGCGCGCGCGCGGCGAGGCGGCGGGATCGTTGAAATCCTGGTCGGCGATCTCGATCACCTTGCCGATCAGCACCACCGGATGCGGCACCGCTGCCCATAGCCGGCGCGGATCGCCGATCAGCGCATCGAGCGCCAATGCCAGCAGCAGCAGGAAGGCGGTGTCGGCGAAGAGCAGCATCGTTTCAGCGTCCCGGTGCCACGCCGCTGTCGGCCATGGCGTTTTGCAGCGCCGCCTCCAGCCGGGCCAATCCCTCGCGCCCACCGGGCAGGCCGATGCGCAGCCAGGTCGGGGCGTAGTCGAAGATGCGCGTCCAGATCCGCTGGCGGGCGAGCGCCTCGTGCAGGCCGGCGGCGTCGCGCGTGCCCGCCAGCACGAAGAGCGGCGTGCCGCCGAAGACGGAAAGCCCGTTCATCTGCAATGACAGCGTCAGGTCGGCGGCTTCGTCCGCAAGCTGTGCCATCATCGCCCGGCGCCAGGCATCATTGGCGAGCGCCTGCGCGCCGGTCTCGATCGCAGGGCCGGAGACGGCCCAGCTTTCCAGCCGCTCGCGCAGCGCGGCGACAATGTTCTGCGGCCCGGCAGCAAAGCCGAGGCGCAGCCCGGCAAGGCCGTAGAACTTGCCGAAGGAGCGCAGCACCAGCGCCGGGCGCCCGGCCAGATGCGGCAGCACGCTGGCGCCCGGCACGCAGTCGGCAAAGGCCTCGTCGACGACCAGCATGCCGCCGCGTTCCGCCATCTGCCCGGCCATGTGGCGCAGGCTCGACGGGTCGACCAGCCGGCCGTCCGGATTGTTCGGGTTGACGATGACCAGCACCTTCACCTCAGGCGCCAGTTCCGCGTGCGGCGAGGTGACCTCGCAGACCCGCCGTCCGGCGCGGCGCCAGCTATCCCCGTGGCTGCCATAGGTCGGCCCGGCGATAACGACATCGCCTTGCGGGAGCACATGCGGCAGCAGGGCGATCAGCGCCTGCGTGCCCGGCGCGGCATTGAGCTTCAGGTGGGCGGGCACCTCATAGGCCTTGCGCGCGGCGGCAAGCAGCCGGTCGAGCGCGCCCTGCGAGGGCAGGTTCTGCCAGCAGCGGGCGGGCAGGGAGGGCACGGGATAGGCATGCGGATTGATGCCGGTCGACAGGTCCAGCCAGTCCTCGGCGAGCCCGCCATACCGGGCCATCGCGCCGCCCAGATCGCCGCCATGCTTCATGCGCCCGCCTCCGGTGAGTGATCCTGTTGTTGCCGTCTGCATGACAGATAGACCACGGGCAAGGCGACAGGAAAAACGAAAATGCAGCCGCGAGAAGAGATCGCGCCGGCAGAGCGGGCTTTACGCGCGGGACAAGCACGCGCCATCGCCAGCCGCAGGGGGGGCGGCAGCTATATCGGGGACGGACGGGAGGGTGCTGGAGGCCTCGCCCGGAATCGAACCGGGGTGCACGGATTTGCAATCCGCTGCGTCACCACTCCGCCACGAGGCCAGCGGGCAGACTTATCAATCACATGCGAGGCAAGGTCAAGCGGTGTTCGACGTTTCCCCTGTGCCCTTGCCGAAAATCGTCGGACTGCCCGCGACAAGGCCGCGACGGCGGTGTTTTCTCCACAGGGGGAGGGCTAGCAGCGCTCACTCCGCAAGGCAGCGATTGCGGGGCGCGCGTTCAGCGATCCCCTCGTCGCGGACGGGGATTTCGGCAAGGGTTGCCGGCGAGGCTGCCAGTCCCTGTCGCTGCATCTCGCCGCCGATCAGCCGCAGAGCCTGCTCAAGGTCCTCGTCGAACAGGCAGCGGTTGATTTCCGTCGACAGGGTGATCATCCGGTTGGTTCTGCTCGTCATGGTCGCTTCCGGTTTTCGGGGGCCATTGGCTGGCCCGGAACAGATCTGCATGTCTAGCCGGTTGAAACGAAAGATTGCAGAAGTCGATTTGACAATTTTCTTGCGAATTGCAAAGTGGGAGCAATTGCCGGTTGCGGTTTGAGGAGGGCGTTGTGTCGGGAGGGGCTCAAACACGCAGGTCCGATGCGGATCTTTCGACACTTGATCGCAAGCTGGTCGCTTTGCTTTGCGAGGATGCCCGGCGATCGCATACCGAACTCGCGGCGCGCCTCGCTGTTTCGCGCACGACTGTCAAGAACCGCATCGAGCGGCTGCTGGATCTCGGCGTGATCGAGCGGTTCACCGTGAAGCTTGCCGGCAGCGGCGGCGAGAAGCTGCGGGGAGATGCCGCATTCTTCCACATGAAACTGCGCCGCCCGTTCTGCAAGAGCGTTCATGACGCGGTGCGTGGCTGGCCCGAACTGGTCGGCGCCTGGTCCATAGCCGGTACCACCGACATGACGCTGCTCGTCCAGAGCGAAGGGCTGGAGCGTATCGAAGACTTGCGGGAGCAACTGGTCCGTCATCCGGAGGTGGAACTTGTCTGGACCGCCATGGTCCTGCGGCAATGGTCCTTGAAATCTTCCAGAAACCGCGACTACGAACCCGGCGACGGGCCAGACCGGCTCGATCTCAGGTTGCAGGAAATGGCCGGCGAGACAGGGGCAGAGCAGGTCGCGAGCCGCACGCGGCCGAGGCGGTAATCCTGTCGCCGGGGCTGGTCGACCGGCCTTTCCGGGGCGTTCTGGCGCCGGACAGCGTCCTGACATCTGTCTGCGAGGCGCACGCGCCCATGGGGCGCGCGCGGTGCGGCCTATGCCGCCTGGACCTTGCCGATGAAGGCCTGGATGGCCGCGTCGAGCGCCGCCGAGGTCTGCCCGATCTCCGAACTGGCGGCGAGAACCGCCTCGGAGGCGCTGGCCACCGTCAGCGAGGACTGATCGACGGCCCGCAGGTTGTCGGCGACGGTGCCCGCCCCGTTCGCTGCCGAGGCAACGGCATGGCTGATCTCGCCGGTCGCGGCCTGCTGCTCCTCGATGGCGGCGGCAACGCTCGACGCGATCGTATCGACATCGGCAATCGCGGCATTGATCTGCTCGACGGCGGAGACCGCCTCCTGGGTGCCATCCCGGATGCTGTCGCTCTGCAGGGCGATCTCCTCGGTCGCCTTCGCCGTCTGGCCGGCCAGCGCCTTGACCTCCTGGGCCACTACGGCAAAGCCACGGCCAGCCTCGCCCGCGCGCGCGGCCTCGATGGTGGCGTTGAGCGCGAGCAGATTGGTCTGTTCCGCGATCTAGCGGATCAGTTCGGCGACGGCGCTGATCTTCATGCTGCGCTCGGCCAGCGCCTTGACGGCCTGGTCCGTGGCGAGCGTCTGCTCGACCGCGACCCGCGCGGCCTGCGCGGATCTGGCCACCTGCTCGCTGATCCCGCGTGCCGAAATCGACAGTTCCTCGGTCGCCGAGGCAACGCCCTGCACGGAGTGCGAGGTCTCGTTGGCCGCCGCGGCGGTGGCGGCGATCTGCGTTTTCGTCCCGGATGCCGACTGCGCCATCTGGCCGGCCGTCTCGTCCAGGCCGGCGGTTGCCTGTTTCAGCGTTGCGGTAAGGTTCGCTCCGGTCGCGCGGAACTCGGCGACATGGCGGCCGACGGCCTCGGCCCGTGCAAGATCGCGGCGCTGCGCCTGCTCGCGCTCCCTGGCGAGATCCTGGCTTTGGATGGCGGCGACCCGCAACGTGTCGATGGCCTCCGCCATCTGGCCCAGCTCATCCCGCCGTCCCCGCCCGGGGACGAGCGTGTCATAACGCTCCTCGGCAAGGTTTCTGACCGCTTCGGTGAGGGCGCGCAACGGCCTCGTGACGTGCGACAGCACCATCCAGCCCGCGCCGAGGACGATGGCCATGGCGGCGGCCAGCACCAGCCATGACACCCATTGAATGAGCTCCAGCCGCAGGCTGCTCTCCGCCGCCGTTTCGGTCGCCCCTTCGATCTGCACATCGACCAGCTTGCCGATGGCCTCGGTCAGGGGATCGATGATCTGGTAGAGCTTGTCCTTGACGAAGGTGTCGAGGCCGGCGCTGTTCCTGGCGCCCAGGATGCCTTCCAACTCGACGATCGCGGCATCGACGCCGGCAATCAGACGGCGCACCTCATCGACATGCGGGCGCTCCGCCTCGTCAATCGTCCCCGAAAGATAGGCTCGAAGATGACGCTCGATTGCCGTCTTGGCTTCGGCAAGCGACTGCAGGCCTTCGTCCCAGCTCCAGTTGCCGTTGCGAACCTTGTGCGAGGCATCGACAACGTTGACGGCGTACATGTCGGAAACGATCTTGAGGTCACGCAACGGTATGACCCGCTCGTCGTTGATCTCACGCAAGGATTTTTCCGCGGTATCCGATCCCCAGAAGCCGGTCGCTACCACTGCCAGAATACAGGCGAAGAGGGTGACAAGGGTTACTAAAAGTCGCGTGCGTATCGTTAACATTGCAACCTCACGTTACAAAATCTATTGTATTCATGTCTATAAAATGGTTAACGGGTGATTGAAAATCCGCTAGGGTATTTCGGAAAAGGCTGGTTTCAGAGTTGTTTAGCAATATCAAAAATATTTAACCGCATAAGCCGAACTCTTGGAAAGCAGGCGAGCCGGGCCGCGCTGGTGGAGTGGACGCCAATTTATGTGCAGCGATGACGCCCTCTCGCTGGTCAACCCGGCCGTTCCGGGGCATTCTGGCGCCGGGCACCGTCCTGACATCTCCCTGCGAGGCGCTACCGGCCGGGGCACCGTCCCCGAAAGGCGCAGCGTTTCGCCAGCCAAGGCAGTCGCATGACCATGCCCCTTCCCGGCGGGATCCGGTTCGGCCGGATCGCCGCAACCTTGCCCGTGAGCGATATGTCGCGGGCGCTCGACTTCTATGTCGGCGTTCTGGGCTTCACCAAGACCTTCGAGAACGGCGATCCCGTCGGCTTCGTCATTCTCAAGCAGGGCGAGGCAGAGCTTCACCTGACCCTGCAGCCCGGCCACCGCGCCGCGCCGTTCAACGTCGCCCATCTGATGGTCGGCGATGTCGACGCGCTGCATGAGGTCTGCCGCCGGCAGGGCCTGCGCATCGTCAAGGGCCTGCGCGACAAGGAGTTCGGCCTTCGCGCCTTCGTCTTCGAGGACCCGGACGGAAACCGCATCGACGTCGGCCAGCCGCTCGGCTGAGCGGATTTGACCAAGCAAAACCGGGCGGATCGCTCCGCCCGGTCCTGTGTCGGCTGGCGCTGGCTCAGCCCTTGTGGTGCACCTGTTGCAACCCGTAGATCGGCGTCGGGATGCCTTCCATCCGCGCCTTCAACTGCAGCGACAGGAACTGCGAGTAGTGGCGCGACTGGTGCAGGTTGCCGCCGTGGAACCACAGCGCTTCCTGCTGCGTCGGCTTCCACATGTTGCGCTGCTCGCCCTCCCAGGGACCGGGGTCCTTGGGCGTGTCGGAGCCGAGACCCCAGACCTTGCCGACCTTGTCGGCGGTCTCCTGGTCGATCAGGTCGGCGACCCAGCCGTTCATCGAGCCGTAGCCGGTGGCATAGACGATGACGTCGGCGGGGATCTCGACGCCGGTGTCGAGCTTCACGGAAGTCTCGGTGATCTCCTCCACCTGGCCGGCGGCGAGCTTGATCTTGCCGTCGATGATCAGTTGCGAAGCGCCGATGTCGATGTAGTAACCCGAGCCGCGCCGCAGATACTTCATGAAGAGCCCCGAGCCGTCCGGGCCGAAGTCGAGCTGGAAGCCGGCCTTTTCCAGCGCCGCATAGAAGTCGGCGTCGATCTCGCGGATCTTGTCGTAGATCGGCTTCTGGAACGTGTGCAGGATCCGGTAGGGGAGCGAGGCGAAGATGAGGTCCGCCTTCGCCGTCGTCATGCCGTTCGCCACCGCCTGCTCGGAATAAAGCGCGCCGAGGCCGTGCTCCATCAGCGGATCGGAGCGCACGATATGGGTGGTCGAGCGCTGCACCATGGTCACGTCGACGCCGGCCTCGTAGAGCGCGGCGCAGATGTCATGGGCCGAGTTGTTCGAGCCGATGACGACGACCTTCTTGCCCTTGTAGCCGTCGGGGCCGGGGTGTTTCGACGAGTGGTGCTGCTCGCCGGCAAAGCGCTCCGCGCCCTTGAACTGCGGGATGTTGGCCTTGCCCGACATGCCGGTGGCGAAGACGAGCTGCTTCGGCCGCAGCACCACTTCCTCGCCGTCGCGGTCGACGGTGACGACCCATTCCTTGTTGGTCTCGTCCCATTTCGCCGAGCGGGCGGTGGAGCGGGTCCAGTAGTTCAGCTCCATCACCTTGGTGTACATTTCCAGCCAGTCGCCGATCTTGTCCTTCGGCGCGAAAACCGGCCAGTTCTTCGGGAAATCGATATAGGGCAGGTGGTCGTACCAGACCGGATCGTGCAGGCAGAGCGACTTGTAGCGCTTGCGCCAGGAATCGCCCGGCCGGTCGTTGCGCTCGACGATGATCGTCGGCACGCCGAGCTGCCGCAGCCTTGCGCCGAGGGCGATGCCGCCCTGGCCGCCGCCGATGATCACCACATAGGGTTGCTTCGTATAGCCGAGCGTCGCGGCCTCTTCCTCGCGCTCCTCCTTCCAGGTCTTGGCGCCGGGATTGACCCCGTGCTTGGCGCCGAGCGGACGGGAGAAGCCGGCCTTTTCCTCGTGCCCCTTCAGCTCGACCATGGTGGTCAGCAGCGTCCAGATCAGCCCGTCCTTGAGGCGGATCAGGCCATAGCCGCGCGCCTCATCGGTCTCGAAGCTGATCCAGGCCTGGGTGACGCCGTCGGCCTCGCTGGCCTCCTCGCCCTCGGCCACCTGCCAGGCGGTCGGCCTGGTGGCGGCAAGCTGTGCCTCCAGCATGTCGCGGACCTCGCCGCGACCCTCTATGGTCTTGATATTCCAAGTGAATGTGACGAGGTCGCGCCAGTAGCACTCCTCGGCGAACATGGTGACGGCCTCGTCGATCCGGCCCGCCTCCAGCGCCCCGCCGAACCGGTCGAGAAAGGCCTGCACGCGGGCCGTCGGTGTCTTGTCGAGCATATCGTCTCCTCCCGTTGCTCTAGTGTCCGGGGACGGGGATAAGCCCGCCCGGTGAGGGGGAGATGGCAAGCCGCGTGCCAGTTGATACTGCGCCGGGAGCGCTTTTTTATCAAAGGGTTATATCGGTTGTTGCGCGGCCTGTCGCAGCGTTGCGCAACAGGCCTGCAACACCTGTCGCAGATGCTGCGACAGGCGGGCACGGTTCACATTGCGCGCACTCCGCCGCGTTTCAGCCAGCGATGCACGGTGGAGCGGTTGACGCCGAGCCGGCGCGCCAGCGCCGAGACATTGCCGCCGCAGGCGGCGAGCTCCTGCAGGAGATCGCCTTCTCCTGCCGCATCCGTGCCGCCAAGCGGTGTTGCTGGCGGTATCGGGGCGAGGGTAGGGCGAAACCCCGGCCGTGCGCCCGGCCGGCCGATCTGCTCGGGCAGGGCGTCGGGATCGATCACCTCCCCCTCCGACAGAGCGGCGGCGACCTTCAGCGCATTGTGCAATTCGCGCAGGTTGCCAGGCCAGGGATGGGCGCGCAGCGCCATGCGGGCGCCGGGGGAGAGGCGTGGACTGCGGCCGGTCTCGGCGGCGATCCGCGCCAGGAGCCGGTCGGCGAGTGCGTCGAAATCCAGCCGCTCGCGCAGCGGCGGCAGGGTGAAGGTGGCGGCGTTGAGCCGGTAATAGAGGTCCTCGCGGAAGCGCCCTTCGGCGACCAGCCGGCCGAGATCGCGGTGCGAGGCGGAGATCAGCTTCAGCCGAACGGGCCGGGTCTTCAGCGCGCCGACCGGCTGCACCTCGCCCTCCGACAGCACGCGCAAGAGGCGGCTTTGCAGGGAGAGCGGCATGTCGCCGATCTCGTCGAGGAACAGCGTGCCGCCGGCCGCCGCCTCGATCAGGCCGGTCTTGCCGCGCGGCGCAGCGCCTGTGAAGGCGCCCGGCGCATAGCCGAACAGCTCGGATTCGATCAGATGCTCGGGGATCGCGGCGCAGTTGACGGCGACGAAGGGGCCGGGCCGCTCGCGGCTGTCGTGGATGGCGCGGGCGAGAACCTCCTTGCCCGTGCCGGTCTCGCCATGGATCAGGATCGGAATGTCGAGCCCGGCAAGCCGCGACACCCGCGCCAGCATCGCCTCCATGCGCGGGTCGCCGAAACTCAAGGTGGACAGCGCGCCCGGCAGGCGGGGGCGGGCGGTCGCCGGCCCGCGCGGCACCACCACCGGGGCGATGGAACTGGCGAAGAACGCCGAGCCGTCGCGCGCCCGCAGCACCCGTTCCCGGTCGGCGCCGCCGCGCATGTAGCGGGGCAGGTCGTCGATCTCGATCTCGAAGAACCGGTCGATCCGCTCGCCGACGAGGTCGCGCGCGGTGAAGGCGGTCAGGTTCATCGCCCGCGCCAGCGCGTTGAAGCCGCCATGGGTGATGCCGGTGACGCGCCCCGTGCCGTCGAGCGACAGCGCGGCGTCCGGGTCGACATCGAGGAAGTCCGGCAGCCGCGACAGCCGCAGCACCCAGTCGTTGCGGGTGCGCGAGATCAGGTTGGCGAGCTCGATCCGCCGGGCGGTGGCGGCGACCAGATGCAGCGCCAGTTGCTGGCTGGCCTTGGCGGTGGGCGAGCGCAATTGCGAGATGTCGAGCACCGCGGTGAGGTCGCCGAGCGTGTCGTAGATCGGCGCGGCGGTACAGGTCAGGCCGATATGGCTGGTGTCGAAATGGTCGTCCTGGTGGATCACCACCGGCTTGCCGGAGACGATGCAGGCGCCCACCGCGCAGGTGCCGGCGCGGTTTTCCGACCATTCGGAGCCGAGATAGAGCCCGGCCTTGCGCAACTGGTTGTCGAAGGTCGGATCGCCCATGAACTCGACGGTGACGCCGCGCGCATCCGACAGCAGCAGCACGTATTTCTGCTCGGCGACCTGGTTGAACAGCGTCTCCAGGCCGCTGCGGCCGATGCGGATAAGCTCCTCCGCCTGCTCGCGGTGCTCGCGCAAGATCGTCTCGGGGACGATATAGGCTTCCTGCGCCTGGGCCGGGTCGAGCCGGTAGTCGTTGACGCAGCGCAGCCACGACTGGACGACGGGCATATCCCGCCCGCTCGCCCCGCCCATGGCGACGCGCTCGATCTCCCTGATGTGCGACAGGGTCGACACCATGGTTATTTCCTCCCGCTTTGATGCTCGCATGGGCGGGCGCCGCTCACAAGGCGGGAACGGGGGCTTGGTGCCAAAGGAGGAGTGCGTGGGCGCGCAACTCGTTGACCTGAAAAGCAAAAGGGCCACCCATGGGGCGGCCCTTCGCGTGTCCGGTGCGGGAGGCGGGGGCGTTACAGCCCCAGCCCGCCGACGCAGGCATATTTGATGTTGAGGTAGTCCTCGACGCCGTATTTCGAGCCCTCGTTGCCGACGCCGGAGTCCTTGACCCCGCCGAAGGGCGCGACCTCGGTGGTGATCAGCCCCTCGTTGACGCCGACGAGGCCGTATTCCAGCGCCTCCATGACGCGGAAGGCGCGCCCCAGATCCTGGGTGTAGAAGTAGCAGGCAAGGCCGTATTCGGTGTCGTTGGCCCGCGCCACCGCCTCGTCCTCGGTCTCGAAGCGGAAGAGGGGGGCGAGCGGGCCGAAGGTCTCCTCGCGCGCCACCTTCATCTCCGATGTGGCACCGACGACCAGCGTCGGCTCGAAGAAGCGGCCGCCATTGCCGTGGCGCGTGCCGCCGGCAAGCACCTTGCCGCCCTTGGCGAGCGCGTCGGCAATGTGCTCCTCGACCTTTTCCACCGCCTTGCCGTCGATCAGCGGTCCCTGCGTCACGCCCGCTTCCAGGCCGTTGCCGACCTTGAGTGCGGCTATGGCGGCCCCGAGCTTTTCGGCGAAGGCGTCATAGACGCCGGCCTGCACATAGATGCGGTTGGCGCAGACGCAGGTCTGGCCGGAATTGCGGAACTTGGAGACCATCGCCCCTTCGACCGCCGCATCGAGATCGGCGTCGTCGAAGACGATGAAGGGCGCGTTGCCGCCGAGCTCCATCGAGATCTTCTTCATATGGGCGGAGGCATGGGAGGCGAGCTTCTTGCCTACTTCCGTGGAGCCGGTGAAGGTGATCTTGCGCAGATGCGGGTTCTCGCACATCTCCGCCGCGATCTCGGCGGCCGAGCCGGTGAGGACGTTGACCACGCCGCGCGGGAAGCCGACTTCCTCGGCGAGCGCGGCAAGGGCGAGCGCGGAGAACGGCGTCTGGCTCGCCGGCTTGATCACCATGGTGCAGCCGGCGGCAAGCGCCGCGCCGAGCTTGCGCGAGATCATCGAGTGGGGGAAGTTCCAGGGCGTGATCGCGCCGGTGACGCCGACCGGCTCCTTGGTCACCAGGATGCGCTTGCCGCGCCAGGGCGAGGGGATGATGTCCCCGTCGATGCGCTTGGCCTGCTCGGCGAAGAAGCGGACATATTTGACGCCGAGGGCGATTTCGCCCTTCGCCTCGGCCAGCGGCTTGCCCATCTCGGTGGTGAGGATTTCCGCCAGCGCGTCGTGATTGGCAAGGATCGCGTCGCACAGCTTGTGCATCAGCGTGGCACGCTCTTCCGCCGTCGTCGCCTTCCAGTCCTGGAAGGCGAGATAGGCGGCCTCGATGGCCCGCGCCGTCTCGGCCCGGCCGCAGCGCGGCACGGTGCCGATGATCTCGCCGGTCGCCGGATTGTCGACCTCGATCACCGATCCGGTGTCGGCATGGGTCCACAATCCGCCGATATGGCAGGACTGCCTGAAAAGCCTGTGGTCGCTGATCATGCTTGGCTCCCGTTGTTGTTGGCGGGCCCGTGCGGGCCGGCCCTTGTGCTGTCGCGGCCGCATGCGCGGGGAGGCGGCCGGTATCTCGTGCGAGGGCCCTGGGGCGAGGCCTTGCGCAGGTCCTGCAAGGCGGTGCACCGGCGAGGGACGGGATCTGGAATGCCCGGCCGCGCGCCACCCGTCGACCGGGATTCTTGAGCAATCATAGGCATCCGGCCGGCAAGCAGCAACGCAAAGCCGGGAGATACCCCCAGCCGGCGGGTTGCGTTTTCCGGCGTGCCGGGGCCGCGACACGCGCGGCTTTCTCCTTTTCGCGCGGGACGAAGCGGTCTAAACGGCGGGAAGACCCGGCGCGCTGCCGCCGCCGGCCCCCACAGACGAAAGCTCGCCATGACTTCCATGATCTCCCTGACGCTGGACGAGGCCGGCGCGCTGGCCCGCGCCGCCCTGATCGCCGCCGACACCTCGCCGGAAAACGCCGAAGCCGTCGCCCGCGCCCTGGTTGCCGCCGAGGCCGACGGCCAGGCCGGCCATGGCCTGTCGCGCGTGCCCTCCTATGCGGCGCAGTCGCGGACCGGCAAGGTCGACGGCCATGCGGTGCCGGAGTTCTCGCGCCCCGCGCCGGCCCTGCTGCGGGTCGATGCCGGCCTCGGCTTCGCCTATCCGGCCTTCGATCTGGTCATCGACGCGCTGCCCGGCATCGTCGCGGAGACCGGCATCGGCCTTGCCGCCATCCGCCGCTCGCACCACTTCGGCCAGGCCGGCGCCCATTGCGAGAAGCTGGCCGAAAAGGGTCTCGTCGCCTTCGTCTTCGGCAATGCGCCCAAGGCGATCGCCCCCTGGGGCGGCAGCAAGCCGCTGTTCGGCACCAACCCGATCGCCTTCGCCGCGCCGCTGTCCGAGGGGCGGGCGCCGCTGGTGATCGATCTGGCGGTGTCGCGGGTGGCGCGCGGACGCATCCTGTCGGCGCAAAAGGCCGGCAAGCCGATCCCGGAAGGCTGGGCGCTCGACGTCGATGGCAACCCGACGACCGATGCCGATGCCGGCATGGCCGGCACGATGATCCCCATCGGCGAGGCCAAGGGCGCGGCGCTGGCGCTGATGGTCGAGGTGATGGCCGCCGCGCTGGTCGGCGCCAGCCTTGCCTTCGAGGCCTCCAGCTTATTCACGGGCGAGGGGGCGGCGCCCGACCTCGGCCAGACGGTCATTGCCATCGATCCGGGCCTGAGTTCCGACGGGGCCTATGGCGAGCGGATGGCGACGCTGGTCGCGGCGATCGAGGCGCAGGACGGGGTGCGCCTGCCGGGCTCTCGCCGGCTCGAGGCGCGCGCCCGCGCCGCCCGCGAGGGGGTGGCGATCCCGGCGCCAATCCACGCGGAAATCATCGCGCTCGCCGGGGACAACTGGCGCGAGGCGTGAGGCGCGCGTCGGTCCGGGTAGAGGGCGCCCCGGCCGGCGTGGCTCTCCGGTTCCGTTGGGGTGGATCGCGCTTCGCTTGCCCGGAATGACGCTTGGGGAGGTTGGAGCAAAAAACACCTGCCGAGGTTGCCAATGGTTCCCGGCTCTCCGGCTTCGCCTACGGCCGGGACGACATCCTGAGTGAGAGGCGCCGCCTCGCATCCCCTCGGCCGTCACACCGGGCAAGCGAAGCGCGACCCGGTGCCCATTGGCTGCCAGAGCGGTTGCGAGGCGCGCAGTCCTCTCGCGCATCCTTCCGGACGGTGCGCGAGCGCCGAGCCGGGATCGGGGAGCCGAGGGCGCAGGTGGCGCGCTCCCGAAAGACACCACGACCGCCGTGGCTCTCCGGTTCCGGAGCGCGGCTTCGCTCGCCCGCAATGCCGAAGAGAGAGGGCGGGGCGAAGGGGCCGGCAGGCAGCGGCGGCAGGCAGCCCGCTACTTGCCGAATTCGCGCTCGAAGAAGATGCCGGCCTTGGACTCGCCGTCGGCGCCGACCTCGCCGCGCAGCTTCAGCGACTTGGTGACGTCGATGTCGACGGTGACGCGGCTGGAGCCGGCCTCCGTGCCCTGTTTGACGCCGAGATAGATGTTGTCGCTGAGATATTTGCCGACCGCCAGCGAGGGGCCGGAGGTGCCGTCGGTCTCCAGGTCGATGGCATCGACCCCGAGCGACTGGCGCAGCGCCCCGAGCGGGCCTTCGGTGCTGCCGCCGGTGAGCGCCAGCACCGAGGCGCCGAGCTGGGCGATCTGCGTCGGCGAGAGCTGGCTCATCGACCGGTCGAACAGGAACTGCGCCAGAACCTCGTCCTGCGGCAGTTGCGGCGAGGAGGTGAAGGCGATCTGCGGCTGCGCCGCCTCGCCGGTCACTGTGATGGTGACCGCTGCGCTGCTCGTCTGCGAGGTGGCGGCGAAGTTGAGCCGCGGCATCAGGGAGCCGGTGAAGCCGACATCGCCGCGGTTGAACTGGACGCGCCGGGTCAGCACCTGCAGCAGCCCGCGCCGCATCGAGAAGGAGCCGATGGCCTGAGGATCGGCGGTGGTGCCGACAACGCGCAGGGAGCCGCCCATCTCCGCGTCGAGGCCGCGTCCGCGCACGAAGATCCGCCCCGGCGCCGAGACGGTGACGTCGAGGCCGATCGGCCGCCCGCCGCCGCCTGTGCCGCCGCCGTCGCGCGCCAGCGCCGCCTCCTGCTGCCGCACCGCCTCGGGCGCGTTGACATGGGTGACCGACACCGGATCGATGGCGCCGGGCAGGGTGCTGGGAATGGTGATATCCGCACGGGCGATGGAGACGTTGCCCTCCAGCCGCGCGCCGCGCGCCGGGTCGGCGAGCGGGCCGGTCAGGCGCAGGTCGGCGCCGAGCACCGCCTGGACGATGCGCCCGTCCGTGTAGCTCCCCTCACGCACCTGCACGCGCAGGTCCGCCGGCATGCCGGCATCCAAGCCGATGCGCCCGCTCGCCGAAAGGTTGCCCCCGGCGGCGATGGCTGCGGTAAGATCGTTGATCGCAACACCTGACGTGTCGACGGCGATGCTGCCGGCGAAGTTCTGCAAGGTGAGGCCGGAGGCGAGCTGGATCAGCGACAGGTCGCGCGGCTGCAGGGTGAGACTGTAGCGCGGGTCGGCGAAGGTGCCGGTGACCCGGCCGGAGACGGCGAGCCCGCCCTGGCCGGAAAAGCCGGACAGGATCAGCCGTTGGCGCGCCGCGCTGACCGGCACGTTGCCGCTCACCGCGATGTCGAGGGCACCAGGCGCCGCAACGGCGACGGTGCCGGCGGCGGTGAGCGCCAGACCGTCGGCGCCGGTGATGTCGGTGGTCTGGGTGATCCGGCCGGCCTGGAACCGGCCGGTGGAGCGCAGGCCGACGGCGGCAAGGCCGTTGTCGCGCAAGGGCGCGGCGGAGAGGTCGGCGACCGTCAGCGACCAGTCGGCCTGCGGATCGGCGGCAGGGCCGCGCAACGTGACCGTGCCCGAGGCGCTGCCGGTGGGCGAAACGCCGGGGGCAAGGGGACCAAGCGCCGTCAGCGGCAGGGCATTTATCCTCGCGTCGATGGCGAGCCGCTCGCCGGCGGTGCCGCTGATGTCGATGCGGCCGCCGCCGACCAGCAGCCCGAGACCCTCGATGCTGGTGATGCCGTCGGCAAGGGTGATGCGCGAGGGCTGCGCCAGCCGGGCGGCGAGACCGCGATAGCGCCCGTCGAGCGCGGAAAGCTGCAAGGCCAACCCGCTGTCCGACGGCTCCAGCGCGGCGGTCAGCGCGACGCCATCGGCATTGCTTCCCTGCGCCAGGCGGGCATCCAGCCGGAGGTCGGTGCGCGTTCCCTGCGAGGCCGCGGTCGCGGTCACCGTCTCGATCAACGTGTCGCCGGCGAGGATGCCACTGAGCCTTGCCTCGCCCGACAGGGTCGGCGCCGCTAGATCGCCGCGCGCCGTGCCGGACGCGGACAGCCGGGAAATGCGGGTGCCGGCGACGGACAGATCCTCGCCCGCAAGGGTGAGGTCCGCCCGCTGCGCCGCGCCCGTTCCCGTCAGCGCCAATGTGCCCGACAGGGCGCCGTCCAGCTCGGTCAGCGCCAGGGCGGAAAGTTCGGAGAGATTCGGCGCGGCGATGTCGAGCGCGCCGGTGAGCGTGCCGAGCGCGTCCGCAAGCTCGCCGATCTCGAAGGCGCCGGTGATCCGGTTGTCGCCGGCCGCGAGCGAGAAGGTCGGGATCGTGACGCCCGCCTCCTTCGGCCTTGCGTCGACCAGCGCGTTCAGCCGATGGCCGTCGACCGTGCCATGGGCGATGACGCGGGCCGACAGCGCCTCCGGCGCGGTCGTTGCATCGATATCGATCTCCAGATCGGTGACCGGCTTGCCGGCAAGCTGCAGCGCCTCGGCCTTGAGCGTCGCGGCGATGTCCGGGCCGGCGAGGGCGCCGGTCGCGGTGCCCTCGATCTGCGCGCCGCCCGTCAACTCGGGAACGAAGCGGGCAAGATCGGCCAGCGTCACGGTGTAGCTGGCGTCGATGGTCTCGGCCGTCACCGTGCCGTCCATCCGCGCCTCGATGCCGGTGAGCGTCAGCTTCAGATCGGAGATTTCGGCGCCCGGAGCGGAAGGGTCGACGGTGGCACGCGCGTCGAGCGCCAGCGGCCCGGCGAGCATCTCCGCCCCCTCGATCAGCGGCGCGACATGGCGGGCGGTCAGCCTTGCGGCGATGTCGGGACGGAGGTTCCTTGCCGTGGTATCGAGCTTTTCGCCCTCGAGCCGCAGGGCGAGGCCGTCGAGACGGGCCTCCGCCGTCTGCGCCTGCGCGGTGTCGAGGGCGAGCGTCCAGTCCAGCGCCTCGCGTGGGCCGCGCGCCGTCAGCCTCAACTCGCTCTCGCCGATGGCGATCAGCCGGCCGGGCAGTTCCACGCCGATCATCGATCCCTCGCCGGCGGACAGGCGCAGTTCGGCGCCGGCATCGATCCGCCCGTCCTCGGGCAGGTCAGCGCGGAAGTCGGCGGACAGCGTGCCGGTCGACAGGGTGCCGGTCGCCTGCCGCAGCGCGAAATCGCGGGCAAGGACCACGTCGGCATCGAGCACCGTGCGGCCCATGACGAGGGCGGCGGCCACCGGCGGGGCGAGGGCGGCGACGTCGCCCTCCAGCCGCGCCGTCAGGCGGCGGGTGTCGCCGGCCTCGGCGAGACGGGCGGTGCCGGCGATCTCGGTGCGCCCGTCGAGCGCCAGCGCAAGCTGCGCCTGCCAGTTGTCGAGCGGCCCCTCGCCCTTCAGCGTCACGTCCAGCGCCGGCAGCCCCTCGATCCGCAGCAGCCGGGCGGCAAGCCCGCCGCGCGGCTCCTCCACCCTCACGTCGAAGAACAGTTCCTCCGCCTGCGGCAGGAAGCGGACCGTCGCGGCGATGTCGCCCGGCGTGCCGTCGATGCGGCTGACGGAGAGTTCGGCAGTGGCCGCGCGCGGCGCATCGGAGAGGCTCGCCTGGGCCTGCGCGGTGAGGCGCACCGGCGCGCCGACGACGGCCTCGCCGATGGCGATCTCCTCGACCTGCGCCCGGCCGAGGCGGAAGGGCAGCAGCGGCAGCGCGCCGCTGTCGGCGCTGTCCGTCTCGCTCTCGACCGGCAGCCGGTCGAGCGAAACGCGCGCAACGTCAAGCGTCTCGACATCGACCCTGCCGGACAGCAGCGCCAGCGGATGCCAGGCGAGCCGGGCCTGCTCGACCGCGAGATAGGGGCCTTGCGCATCCCAAACCTCGACCCGCTCGAGCGAGGCGTCGAGACCCCAGCCGACCCTGAGACCGGCGAGGCGGACACCGCCGTCGGCGTCGCTGGCAAGGCCGTTGACGAGAGCGACGACCGCGTCCCGGCCGGCCTGCGTCTGCAGCGCACCGAGGAGGCCAAGGGCGAGCAGCGGCACCAGCACCACGACGGCAAGCACCAGCCGCAGCAACAGCCGGGCGGTGGCGCGCAGGACGGAGCGGCGGCGGCGGGGCGACGGCGCGGTCACCTCAGGCGCCCCCGCGACGGGGAAAACGAGTCTTCATCGAAAGACTTATGCCGCGCTGTTGAAGCGAAATCATGGCGCATCGCAGCGGCGACCTGATTCGGTCTCTCAAGTCGTTGAATCGGAATCGGAAGCTCATCGTTCCGATCCATATCACTGAAATGATTCACGGAATCGAATTTCGAGACGGATTTTGCAAAATTTCGAGAAATTTTGCGTTTTTGCCGCCCAACCCGTCTCAATTTCTCAAAATCAGAACGCCTGGCTGAGGCCGACATAGACGGCGAAACTCGGGTCGTCCTTCTCCGGGTTGAGCGGCACGGCGACGTCCAGCCGCAGCGGCCCGACCGGGGTGAAGTAGCGGATGCCGGCGCCGACGCCGACCTTCAACCCTTGCGAAAAATCCGGATAGATCGAGCTGAAGCTGTTGCCCGCATCGACGAAGCCGACAAGGCCGATCGTGTCGGTGACTTTCATCCGGATTTCTGCCGAGGCCTCCACATAGGAGCGGCCGCCGGTGACCTCGCCGCCGAGCCGCGGCCCGACATTGCGATAGGCATAGCCGCGGATCGAGCCGCCGCCGCCGGAGAAGAAGCGGCGGGCCGCCGGCACCGACCGCACGGACGGGGCGACGATGCTGCCGGCGCCGACGCGCCCGGCGAGCACGAAGCGTTTGGCATCGTCCAGCGCCTGATAGGCGGCGACTTGTCCCCGGGTGAACAGCATGAAGGTCTTGCCGCGCGCGTCATAGGCCGGTTCGGCGAAGATGACGGCGTTGAGGCCCTTTGTCGGGTTCAGCCTGTCGTCGCGGGTGTCGTAGGCGAGTTCGCCGATGACGCCGCCGAGCAGGTAGGTGCGCTTGCCGAACACGTCGGTCTCGTCGGCGAACTGCACTTCGGCGCCGACCCGCGCCGACAGATGCTCGCTGAACTCGCGGCGGACGAAGGCATCCAGCGTGACGTGGCGGCTGCGATAGGCGTCCGGAATTTCCTGCTTGGCGCTGAGGCTGGTCGTGAAGGTGGTCAGCGGCCCGAAGGCGCCGGGCTTCTCGAAGGCGATGCGGGCGGCATATTCCAGGTCCGACAGGCTGTTGTCGCCCAGACGCCCGATCGAGCCCTCGAGGCTGAGCAATTCGCCGCGGCCGAACAGGTTGCGCCGGCGCCAGTAGGACTCGACGCCGAAGCCTTCCGAACTCGACCAGTTGGCGCCGACGCCGATGACGTTGCGCTTGCGCTCCGACACTTCGATGGTCATCGGCAGCCGGCCGTCCGGGCCGACCTGCTCGCCCGGCACGATGCGCACGGAGGAAAAGATGCCGAGATCGGAGAGCCGCTTGGTCGCCCGGTCGATCGCCTGCGGCGAATAGGCCTCGCCCTCCGGCAGCATCGCCTGGGTGACGACGAAATCGGGATCCGTCACCTCGGTGCCGGAGACGGAGACGGCGCCGAACCGGGCCGCCTCGCCGGGCGCGGCGACGAGGCGCACGTCGAGCCGGTTGGTGGCGTGGTCGGCGACGATTTCGCGCCGCTCGATCCGCGCGAAGGGATGGCCGGTCGCCTTCAGGTCGGCGACGATCCGCTGCTCGGCGCGCAGCACCTTGTCCGAGTTGGCGGTGTCGCCCGGCACCAGCCCGTAGCTCTGCGGCGAGCCGACCTGTCCGGCCGGGCCTTCGCTCTCGACGGAGAGCTTGCCGAAGGTGAAGAGCGGCCCCGCCGACACCCGGATCGCCACCGGGACGGGGCGCGGGCCGGGCAGGGAGGGCATGCGCAGCGCCGCCTCCAGCGTCAGTCCGGCAATGCGGATATCGACCGTGCCGGCATAGTAGCCCTCGACATAGAGCCGGCCGACGAGGCGCTCGAAATCGGAATTGGCGCGGGCGATCAGCCCGGCCTCGCCGGAGGGCGGGCGCTCGGCGTCGTCGACGAGGAGCGAGGCGGACTCCAGCTTCTCCTTGAGATCGGCGTCGCCGCCGGTCAGCGTCAGGGCGACCGTGTAGGGGAAGGGATCGACGACGGCGGTTTCCGATTCGCCGCGCGAAGAGCCGAAGGGCCACCACCCGAACAGGTCGAGCGCCTGCGCCGGGGCGGGCGGCAGGCTGAACAGGGTGCCGGCCAGCAGGGCAGCACAAAGCGCGCGCCGGCGAGCCTGCCGCCGCGCGTCTCCCGCATCCCCCGCCATCGACGCCGGCGGGGACGCTGCCCGGATCTCGTTGATACGCACGAGATATCCTGTTCCGGTTGAACCCGAGAGGTCCGTCATCGCCCCTATGGTAAACCAAGGTTAGACCCGAATGGTTGACCGGATCTGAACCGGCCGGCCCTTCGCGGTCCAGGTCCGCCACCATATGGCATGTTTCATCCGCTTTGACGACTCCCGCGCCCTCGCCACGGACGCGGCCGGCGGTGTCGGCAAGGGGCGCCGCGCGCCGCGCCGGCGGGCCGCGATACTTTGCGAGCCGCTTTTACCGCTTCGCACAAATGCCTGAAAATCGGGGCAATTTTGTCAGATTCACTTTTTGTTTGATTAACCAATCGGGTAAACAATGTTGCCGTTCGACAACAGGTGCCGGACATGCGGATGCGTGCGCCCATCCGCCTTGGACACCCGCCCGCGAGGGTGCTAACAGAAGCGGGCGTGACACGTCCGCATTGTCACTACCGAGGCCTTGATGCGTTTCCTGATCCCTGTTTTCCTTGCGTTTTCGCTTGCGGGCTGTGCAGGCCTGCCAGGGCAGGGACCAGCCGCGATCACCATCACCTCGGAGGAGATCGAGGGCGACGCGCTCAGTTCCAACTACGTTCTTCTGACACTCGACCGGCAGACGGTCGCCGCCGTGCACGACTATCGCCCGGCACCGTTCTCGCGCCATTTCGCCTCCGTGCCGGGCGCCGGCCGCTCGACCCGCGTCGGCATCGGCGACCGCCTGGTCGTGACGATCTGGGAAGCGGCGCCGGAAGGCCTGTTCTCCACCGCCGACGGCAAGAACGTGTCCGTGCCGGTGGTGGTCGACGAGACCGGCCATATCTTCATTCCCTATGCCGGCCGCATCCAGGCCAACGGCCTGACGGTCGAGGGCCTGCGCTCCTCCATCCAGGAGCGGCTGAAGGGCAAGGCGATCGAGCCGCAGGTGCTGGTGCTGGTGGAAGGCAACGAGAGCAGCGGCGTCGTCGTCGTCGGCGATGTGATGAAGCCCGGCCAGTACACCATGTCGGTGCGCGGCATGCGCCTGCTGGAAGCGGTGGCGCGGGCCGGCGGCTCGCGCGAGGCGACCTATGAGACGGTGGTGACGGTCAAGCGCGGCTCGCGCTCCGGCGAGGCCCGCCTCGTCGACCTGATCGAATATCCGGAAAACAACATCTGGCTGACGCCGGGCGACAACGTGCTGGTGACGCACAAGCCGCGCACCTTCTCCGCCTTCGGCGCCGTCCAGAGCACCCAGCTCGTGCCGTTCAAGACCGAGTCGGTGACGCTGGCCGAGGGCCTGGCCCAGGTCGGCGGCCTCAAGGACTTCTTCGCCGATGCCGGCGGCATCTTCCTGTTCCGCTACGAGGACCGGGAGCTGATCCGCAAGATCCGCGGCGAAGAAGTGGCGAAAAGGTTCTCCAAGAGCCGCGTTCCGGTGGTCTACAAGCTGAACCTGCGCGCGGCCGAGGCGTTTTTCCTGGCCCGTTCGCTGGAGATGCGCGACAAGGACATCATCTACGTCGCCAACCATCCGACGGCGGAGTTCGGCAAGTTCCTGCAGATCATCGGCCCGCTGCTGACCAGTGCCAGATCGATCGACGCGCTGGCCAGCAATTGACATCGGACCTCGCCCCGGCGAGGGGACGTCCGCCGGTGACGCAGACGCTGGCCCGCCGCCGTGCCCGCGTCGCACTGGACGCCTGACATGCCGCAAGAGACGCCAACGCGCACGGTTCTGTTCCTGCAGGGTCCGCCCTCGGATTTCCCGCGCGTCGTCGCCGATGCGCTGGAGGCGTGCGGCCACCGCAGCTTGCGCATCAATCTCAGCCTCTCCGACTGGCTGCTGTGGCACGATGCCCGCTGCACCAGCTATCGCGGCAGCCTGACGGACTGGCCGGCCTTCCTGGAGGCCTATGTCCGCAAGCACGGCGTCACCGACATCGTCTTCTACCAGGACCGCTTTCCCTACCATTCGGCGGCGATCGAGCTTGCCGGCCGGCTCGGCCTGCGCACCGTCGCCTATGAGAACGGCTATCTGCGGCCCGACTGGATCACCGCCGAACTCGACGGCATGTCGGCGCGCTCGCTGTTTCCCGACGACGTGGCGGCGATCCGCGAGGCGGCAACGGTGCTCGCCCCGATCGACCTGACGGTGCGCTATCGCCATCCGTTCTGGCTGGAGGCGATGCACGAGGTGGTGTTCCACCTCGTCAATTCCATCGTCTTCCTGTTCTGGCCGCGCTTCACCCAGGACAAGTTCTATCACCCGATCTTCGAATATCTGGCGATGGTCCCGCGGCTGGTTTTCGTCCGCAGACGCGACCGCAACGCCAACATCCTGATCGCCGACCTGATCGAGTCGCGCTGCCCGTATTTCGTCTTCCCGCTGCAACTCCAGAGCGATTACCAGCTCCGCTACAACTCGCAATACGGCCATCTCGCCGAGGCGCTGGACGAGGTGCTGGCCTCGTTTTCCGCGAATGCACATCTGGCGGCGCATCTGGTGGTCAAGATCCATCCGATGGACCAGGGCATCGAGCCGTGGGGGCGGATCGTGCGCCAGCTCGCGCGCAAGCACAAGGTCAAGCACCGGGTGCATCTGGTCGATGGCGGCCATCTGGTGACGCTGCTGGAACATGCCTCCGGCGCGCTGATGGTCAACTCCACGACGGGCCTGCACGCGGTGCGGCTCGGCTGCCCGGTGAAGATCCTCGGCGTTGCCGTCTACGACCTGCCGGGCCTGACCTGCCAACTGCCGCTCGACCGGTTCTGGCGCACGCCGCAGGCGCCCGATGCGGGCGTCTATGACGCGGTGCAGCGGCTGATGGGCCACGCGATCCAGATCCAGGGCAATTTCTACACGCCCGAGGGCAAGCAGGCCGCCGCCACCGAGCTGGCGCGGCGGCTGACGCAGAACAGTATCAACGAGCCCGCCGCCTGCGTGCGGCCGGCGCCGCGCACGCAAAAGGCGCGGCGGCTCGGCATTCCGATGACTTTTGCCGAGGAGATGCGCGCGCGCGGGCGCGTCGGGCGGTGGTGGCGTGCCTGGCGCGGCTGAGGCGCGCGGGGCGCGCGTGCGGCATTTCCTGTTCCTCCAGGGGCCGCTGTCGCCGCTCTACCGCAGGATCGGCGCCAGGCTGAGCGAGGCCGGTCACCGGGTGACCCGCGTCAACTTCTGCGCCGGCGACTGGCTGCATTGGCACGGGCGGGAGTGCCGGTTCTGGCGCGGGCGGCTCGCCGACTGGCCGGCCGAGGCGGCGCGGCTGATGGCGGAGGGCGCGATCACCGATCTCGTCCTGCATGGCGACACGCGGCCCTATCACCGCCCGGCGGTGCTGGCGGCGCAGGCGCGGGGGATCGCGGTGCATGTCAGCGAACTCGGCCTGCTGCGGCCGGGCTACATGACGCTGGCGCGCGGCGGGCTCGGCGTGCTGAGCCGGCTGCCGGACGACCCAGCGGCGATCCGCCGGGCGGCGGCGCGGCTGGGCGAACCGGACCTGTCGCCGCGCTATCCCGGCTCCTTCGCGCTCGAAGCCTGGCAGGACGTTGCCTATCACCTGCCGAATGTCGCGGGCTTTCCGCTGCACCCGTTCTATCGCCGGCACACGCCGAGCCATCCGTTTGCCGATTACCTTGCCTGGGCGCTCCGGCTTGCCGGCGGGCGGCGGCGCAGGAACGAGGCGGCGCGCGTCGAGGCGGCGCTTCTGGGGAGCGACGGACCGCTGTTCCTGCTGCCGCTGCAGGTGGAGGGCGATTACCAGATCCTGGCGCAGTCGCAATTCGGCACGATGCGCGCGGCGCTGGCCCATGCGATCGCCGCCTTTCGCGACGGCGCGCCGAAAGAGGCGCGGCTGGTGGTGAAGGCGCATCCGCTCGACAATGGCGCGGTGGACTGGCGGGCCGAGATCGCGCGCCATGCGGGCGCGGATGGGGGCCGGATTGCCTTCCTCGACGGCGGGTCGCTGGCAGCACTCTTCCCGCGCCTTGCCGGGCTGGTGACGGTGAATTCGACCGCTGGGCTCGACGCGCTCAGGGCCGGTGTGCCGGTCGCGACGCTGACGCCGGCGCTCTACGACATGGCGGGGCTGACCCATCGCGGGCCGCTCGCCGAGTTCTGGCAGGCGCCGAGGGTGCCCGATCCGGCGCTGCTCGCCGATTTTCTGAAAGTGGTGGTGGCAAGCTCGCAACTGCGCGGCTCGATCCACAATCGCGCGGGGCTGGACGAGGCGGTCGAAACGATGAGCGCGCGGCTGCTGGACGAGAGGGTGCCCGATCCCGATTGGCATGTGGAGCCGCCGCCGCGCCTTGCCCGCGCGAGGGCGATGGGGGTGCCGCTGTGAGCGCGTCGCCGACATGCCGGCGCTGGCTGCTGGCGGACAGGGAACTCGGGTCGCAGGCCCGCGCGCTTGCCGCGATCCTGGGCGCGCCGGTGGCGACGGCGACCCGGCCGCCCCAAAAGGGCGAGGGGCTGGTCTGCCGTGCCGGCAGCGCCGAGTTGCAAGGGCGCGCGCGGCAGGCGGCGGAGACCGGCGTTCCGCTAATGCTCGCCGGGCTGCTGCGGCTCGACGCGCCGCCGGCCCCGCTGGCAAGCGAGACGCTGGTGGTGGCGCTCCTGCCGGTCGATCCGGCGATGGTCCTGAGAGATGGCGAGGCGGCAGCGAGCGCTGCGGCGGTCGCGGCGCTGGAAGCGGGCACTGGTGAAGCGGGCACTGGCGAGGACACGGCCGGTTGGGGCGCGGCGCTGTGCCGGAGTTTCGGGCTTGCGGAGGACCGGGCGGGGGAGCTGCTGTCGTCGGCGCATGTCCATCCCTCGCCCTATGAGGCGGGGACGGCTCTGCCGGCGGTGCTGGCGCTGCAGGGCGTGGCGGCAGCGGCGCGGCGGGCGGAGGTTTCGCAAAAGCCGCTGTTCTGCTTCGGCGCCAAGTCCTGGAACCACGCGACGATCCGGGCAGCGCTGGCAGGTCCCGGCGGGGATTTCGCCTTCTGTGCGAGCGCGGACGAAGCGATGGCCCGTGCTGTACGCGAGGGCGGGCGGGCGCTCGGCTGGGCGGCGGGGGTCAGCCCGGATATCGAGGCGGCGGCGGCGCGCGCGGGCGTCGAGCTGTGGCGGATCGAGGATGGCTTCCTGCGCTCGGTCGGGCTCGGCGCGGGCCTTGCGCGCGGCGCCTCGGTCGGCTTCGACAACGAGGGCATCTATTTCGACGCACTGCGGCCGAGCCGCATGGAGCGGTTGCTGGGCGAACGGGTGCTGTCGCCGGCCGAGCGCGCCCGCGCGGACGGGCTGATCGCCCGCATCCGCAAGGCGCGGGTCACCAAGTACAATGTCGGCGGCACGGGCGCGCTGCCGAGCGTGCCGAGGGATCGCACCGTGATCCTGGTGCCGGGGCAGGTGGCCGACGATGCCGGCGTGCGCCGCTCGCTGTCGGCGACCATCGACTGCGCGGCTTGCGACAACGTCAATCTGGAGCTGCTGCGGCAGGTGCGCGCCCGCAGCCCGCAAGCGCATATCCTGTTCAAGCCGCATCCGGATGTGGCGGCACGCCTGCGCGCCGGTCGGCTGGAGCCGCATGAGACCGAAGGGCTGGCCGATCAGGTGGTCGAGGGCTGCGATATTCTCGACCTTGTCGATCTCGCCGACCGGGTCGAGACCTTTTCGTCGCTGAGCGGCTTCGAGGCGCTGCTGCGCGGCAAACCCGTCACCGTCTACGGCATGCCGTTCTATGCCGGATGGGGGCTGACGGACGACCTGACGGACTGCGCAAGGCGCGGGCGGCGGCTGGATCTGGCAACGCTCGCCCATGTCGCCTTCATCGACTATCCGCTGACCGTCGATCCGGTGAGCCTTGAACCCTGCGGGCCGGAATTCCTGATCCTGCGGCTGGAGAGCCAGCGGGCGAGCACCCGCCACCGGATCGCGACGCGGATCCGCCAGGAACTGTCCTGGCTGGGGCGCAAGCTCGGGCTGTGAGGCGAGGTCGCGAGCGGGGCGGTCGGCTCGTCTGTCTAACTTGTCTGTCTAACTTGTCTGGCGGACGCTTCGGACCAGCGACGAGAAGCCGACATTCTCCTCCCGCATCTTCGTCAGTTCCTCGGCCGTGGCATCGACCGCGCGGTCGATCTGATCACTGCTGTGCTCGCTGGTGATGAAGAAGCGGATGCGGGCGGATTTTTCGGCGACCGCCGGGAAGACGATGGGCAGCGCGTTGATGCCGCGTGCCAGCAAGCGGTTGGACAGTGTTGCCGCGCCGATGGAATCGCCGACGATGACCGGAATGACGCTGAGCCCGGCGCTGGGGCCGGTGTCGAGGCCGGCGGCGCGGGCCCGCGCCAGGAAGCGCTGGCCGTTGGCGGCAAGCCGCTGCACCCGCTCGGGCTCGCGCTCCATCAGGTCGGCGGAGGCGATGGCCGCCCCGGCCAGCGCCGGCGACAGGCCGACGGAGAAGACGAAGCCCGGCGCGGTGGCGCGCAGATAGTCGCACAAGGCCTTGGAGCCGGCGATATAGCCGCCGCAGGCCGAGAAGGTCTTCGACAGCGTGCCCATCCACATCTCGACGCTGCGCGGATCGACGGAATACTGCTCGGCAAGGCCGCGCCCAGTGGCGCCGAGGACGCCGACCGAATGGGCCTCGTCGACCAGCAGCCAGCAGTCGAAATTCTGCTTCAGCCGGATCAGGCGGGCAAGGTCGGGATAGTCCCCGTCCATGCTGTAGATGCCCTCGACGACGATCAGCACATGGTCGAACTTGTGCCGGTTCTGCGACAGCAGTTGCTCCAGCGCGTCGAGATCGCCATGCGGGAAGTTCATCCGCGCCGCACCCGACAGGCGCGCGCCCTCGGTGACCGAATTGTGCACCAGGGAATCGGTGAGGATGAGGTCGTCGCCCTTCATCAGGTGACCGATGACGGTGACGTTGGTGGCGTGGCCGCTGACCATCACCACCGCGTCCTCGACGCCGTGGAGGCGGGCGAGCCGGTCCTCCAGCTCCCGGTGGATCGGCCGTTCGCCGGCAACGACGCGGCTGGCCGAGGCGCTGGTGCCATAGGTGGCGATGGCGCGGGTGGCGGCCTCGTTGACCGCCGGATGGCCGTTCAGCCCGAGATAGTTGTAGGAGGCGAAATTGTCGAAGGTCCTGCCGTCGATCACCGTGGTGGCGCCGGCAACGCCCGCATGGGCGCGGAAGAACGGATTGTCGAGGCCGATGAGATCGGCCGCAGCCCGGTGCATGCGCAACTGGCGAAGCTGCGGCAGCTCGGAAAAGTCGAAGGCGGCGGGGCCGGGCGGCGGCGGCACCGGGGCGGCCGGGCGCGCGGGCTGGCGCTGGCGCGCCGCCTTGTGGCCGGCGCGCAGGCTCGCCATCAGCTCGCGCCGCTCGTCGGACTTGCTGCCGTGCTGGTCCACGTTTCCCTCTCCTCAAGAACCGGGCCTTGCGCCCGCTGGCCCACTATAGCAGCGAGCGGACGTTGCGCGTGCGTTCCTCGACCTCGGCCGCCACCTCGGCCAGCACCTCCGCGTCGCCGTCGAACACGTCCTCGCCGAGATGCTGCATGGCGTTGGTCCGTGCCTCGCTGGACAGGTCGGCGCCGTTGCCGCCGTCGCCCGACAGGACCTGATCGGCGATGCGCGCGGCCATGTCGGCGAGCGTCGCGCCATTGGCCAGCGACATCAGCGGGATGTCGATGCCGAACTGCCGCTCCGCCGCCATGCGCAGCTCCAGCGCCATCAGCGAATCCATGCCGACTTCGGTCAGCGGACGCGCCGGGTCGATATCGTCCTCGCCGATGCGCAGGATGCGGCCGATCTCCACCGCCAGCAGCTTGCCGATCTTGGCGATGGCGCCGGCCCGGTCGAGCCCCTTGACCAGCGCGGCAAGGTCGATGGCGCCGCCTTCGCCCGAGCCCTCGTTGCCGGCCGCGATCCCCAGCCGCTCGGCAAAGGGCGTGGCGAGCAGGGCAAGGTCGCGCCGCGCCGCCGCCCAGTCGATGCGGGCATAGCCGGGCGCGGCCGAGCCAACGTCATCCTGCGGCAGGGCCATCAGCACCGCCAAGCCGTCCAGCGCCTCGTGTGCGCTGAGCGCATGGCGGCCGAGCTTGCGGGCGAGAAGGTCGCCGACCTCGGCGTTGCGGGCCAGATAGCCGGCATCGGAAATCGCACCCCAGGCGACCGCAAGGCCCGGCAGGCCGTCCGCCCGGCGGCGGGCGGCAAGGCCCTCCAGATAGCCGTTGGCGGCGACATAATTGGCCTGTCCCGGATTGCCGACCAGGGTCGTCGCCGAGGAGAACATCACGAACTGGCGCAAGGCATCGCCGCGCGTCAGCGCGTCGAGAAGCTGCGCGCCGCGCACCTTCGGCGCCAGCACCGCGTCAAGCTGCTCGCGGGTGAGATTGGCGAGCAGCGTGTCGTGCAGCACCATCGCTGTGTGGAACGCGGCCTGGATCGCACCGGCGTCCTTGCGGATCGCGGCAAGGGCGGCGGCGACGGCGCTCTCGTCGGCGGCGTCGCACGCATGGCCGACGACCGTGACGCCGCGGCGGCCCATCTCCTCGATGAGAGAAGCGGCCTCCGGCGTGGTGGCGCCGCGGCGCGACAGCACGTCGATGCGCCTCGCGCCCATGTCGGCGAGACGGGAGATCAGGGCCGCGCCGAACCCGCCGAAGCCGCCGACGACGACCAGGCTGCCGGCTTCGCTCTCGAAGCGGACGGGTGCGGGCGCGGCAGGCCGGGCGGCGGGCTGCTGCGGCGGGCGGATGACGATCTTGCCGATATGGCCGGCCTTCTGCATCAGCCGGAAGGCGGCGACAGCCTCGTCAGCCTCGAAGGCGCGATAGGGCAGGGGCGACAGCGCGCCGCCGGCGAAGAGCTGCATCAGCTCGTCGAGCAGGCGCTCGGCCAGCGCCGGCTGGTGGATCAGGAGCTGGTCGGCATCGATGCCGAAATAGCTGAGGTTGCGGCGGAATGGCCGCAGGCCGAGATGGGTGTTCTCGTAATAGTCGCGCTTGCCGAGTTCGAGGAAGCGGCCGAAGGGGGCGAGCACCTCGATGCTGCGCTCCATCGCCTCGCCGGACAGCGAGTTGAGCACCACCTCGATGCCTTTGCCGCCGGTCAGCCGCATCACGTCGTCGGCGAAGGTCAGCGAGCGGGAATCGAGCACGTGATCGACGCCGAGCCGGCGCAGCAGGCTGCGCTTTTCCGGGCTGCCGGCGGTGGCGATGATCGTCGCGCCGATATGGCGGGCGACCTGGATCGCGGCAAGGCCGACGCCGCCGGCGCCGCCATGGATCAGCACGGTCTCGTGCGGCTCCAGCCGGGCGAGGCGGTGCAGCGCGTAATAGCTGGTGAGGAAGGCGACGGGGATGGTCGCCGCCGCTTCCGGATCGAGCCCTTGCGGCGTGCGGGCGCAGCCCTTTTCCGAGACGGTGACGCGGCTGGCGAAACAGGCCGGGGCGAAGGCGATGACCTTGTCGCCGGGGCGCAGGCGGCGGGCCTGCGGTCCGGTGGCAACGATCGTGCCGGCGCATTCCATGCCGAGCGTCGGGCCGGCGAAACCGTCCTCCAGCGCCTCTTCCGGCAGCAGGCCGAGCGCCCACATCACATCGCGGAAATTGAGGCCGCTCGCCTCCACGGCGATCTCGACCTCGTCGCCGACAAGGGCGCGGGCGGGAACCTGCGACCAGGCGAGGCGGTCGAGCGAGCCCTGCTGGGCGATGTCGAGGCGCAGGGTGCCGGCATCGGTCTGCGTGTCGCCGGGGCGCGGCAGGTCCGGGCCGCGCTCGAGCC
The DNA here is from genome assembly GCF_900185745.1 of Stappia sp. TSB10GB4. Lineage (NCBI taxonomy): Bacteria > Pseudomonadati > Pseudomonadota > Alphaproteobacteria > Hyphomicrobiales > Stappiaceae > Stappia > Stappia sp. TSB10GB4. Next base: position 43,101 of record NZ_FYAV01000076.1, read on the forward strand.
GCAGGCCGAGGCGGGTGTCGCCGTCGATCACCAGCTCGCGCTCGTCGCACTGGCCGCCGCCGACGATCTCGGCGGCAAGGCGCAGGGCGGCGGCGCTGGCGTCGAGATCGCGGCGGATGTCGACGAGCCTGAGGCCGGCGGAGGGAAATTCGTTCATGGCGACGCGGCCGAAGGTCCACACGCCGTTCTGCACCGGGTCGGGCGCGGTGCCGCGGGCGAGGGCGCGCGCGCCCTCCGGCGCGACGAGCATCACCGGGCCGGCCGCGCTGCCGCGCCCCTTGAGCATCTGCGTGAGCTGCCAGGTGCGGGCCGAGAGCACGGCGCTGGCATCCTCGCCAGATCCGGAGCCGGCCCCACCATAAGCGCCGGCGAGATGGACGATGCCGTCGCGCGCGGCAGCGGCAAGCGGCATGCCCTCGCCCCAGGCCGCCGGATCGTCGAGATCGGCACGCAGCAGGTCGTCGCCCTTGGCGGGCGTGCCGGCGGCGACCAGCACCGCCTCGATGCCATGCGGCTTCAGGCATTCGCGCAAGGCGCTGGCGACGGCGCGCGACGGTCCTTCCGCGTCGCAGACGATCGCCAGACGGCGCGGCTCGGCCTCGCTCTCCGCCGCGCCATTGCCATTGGCGGCGCTGGCGCGGGCCGGGGCGGCCGCGACGACAATGCTGGCGTCGACCTCGCCGCCGGCAAGCGGCAGGGCTTGGGTCTCGCCGAATCCGAAGGCGGCAAGGCGGGCCTGCCAGGCCGCGCGGTCGAGCAGCGGGACGGCGGGAAGCGGCGCGCCGGGAACGGCCGTCCACCAGTCGGCGCCGGTGCCGAGGATCAGCTCGGCATCGGTGGCGGGGGCGCGCTCCAGCGCCAGAAGCTGGCCGCCCGGCGACAGCATCGCGGCGAGATCCTTGAGCAGCGCGTCGTCCGCATCGCTCAGCGTGTCGCAGCACACGGCGAGATCGTAGGGGCCGCCCTCGATCAGTTCGCCGTCCTCCGGCGACAGGAAGCGCGTCTGGGCGCTGCCCTGCCAGTTGCGGCGCAGCCGCTCGACGGTCGCCGGCGACGGATCGCCGACGGTGAGCGTGGCGTTGTAGGGCGACAGCAGCGTGTCGAGATGGCGGGCGGCGGCGATCGACCGCTCGCCCAGCACCAGCACGGACAGCGGCACCTCGCGCGGCCAGTCGGCGACGGCGCGCGCGGCAAGGTCGAGACAGGCGCGGCGCAGCGCCTGCGCCGCCGGATCGGCATGGCGCCAGCCGGCGAGAAGTGCCGAGGCGAAGACATCGCCAGCGCTGGCCGGCAGCCCGCCGCGCAGGAGAGCGGGAAGATCGTCGGCAAGGCGCGCGAGCAGGGTCGCCTGCGAGCCGTGGGCGCCGGCCTCGAACACCAGCGTCTGCACCAGCGAGGCGGGATCGAGCCCGTCGGCGGGATCGGCGATGCGCCAGGCGCCATCCTCCTGATGCGCCAGATCGTGCTGCGCCAGCAGATGCAGGAAATGGGCGGCGAAGGCGGCGGCGCTCTCGTGCAGGGCGCCCGCGCGGATCCGGTCGGCAAGCAGGAAGGGCTCGTCGCCAAGCACCGCATGCAGCGCCCGGTGGGCGACGGTGCGGGCCAGCGCGTCGGCGAGCAGGGCAGCGTCGGAGGGATCGTAATCCTCGCTCGCCACCAGCCCGAGCTCTTCGGCAAGCGCGGCGAGCGGCCGGACGACCGACGCTCCGGCGTCGGCCGGTGTCAGCAGGCGGGGAACGACGCGGTAGTGCAGCCGGTGGTCGGCATCGGCCATGTGGAACTGCACCGCCTTGAAGCGGGCGCCCGTGAGTCGCGCAACCAAGCCACCCTCGGCGTCGAGATAGTCGAAGCTGGCGACCAGCGAGCGGGCGCTGCCCTTGTCCACCCGGATGCGCACGGCAACGGGAACGGAGGCGGGGGCATGCAGCTCGACCGCGCCGAAGCGGATCGGCAGGAAGCCGCCGCCGACGGGTTCAGTGCGCTGGCCGAGCAGGGCGAAGAGGCCGTGGAAGCCGGCATCGGCAACGGCCGGATGCAGGGCGAAGGTCTCCGGCTCGGGCAGGGCGGCGGGGGCCAGCAGGCCGAGCCGCGCCTCGCGCTCGCCGGACAGCACGGCGCCGTCGGCGAGGCGGAAGGCCGGGCCGTAGTCGAGGCCATGCGCAAGCGTCAGCCGGTAGATCTCGTCATGGGAGATTTCGGTGCCGGCCGCATCGGCCGCCGCCTGATGGGAGACTTCGGTGCCAGCCGCATCGGCCGCCGCCTGCGGCGCGGCGCCGGACACCGCCAGCGTGCGGAACCCGGCCTTGGCATAGAGCGACCAGTCGGCGCCGGAAAGGCGCTGGCGGGCATGGATCTCGATCACCCGGTCGTCGGGCGACAGGCGCACCATGGTTTCAAAGGTCTTGCCCTCGTCGAGCACCAGCGGGCGCAGGATTTCGAGGTCGCGCACCTCGATGCGCGCCTCGCCGGTCCATTGCAGTGCGGCGCGCAGGGCCATCTCGATATAGCCGGCCGCCGGGAAGACGGCGGTCTGCTCGACCTTGTGGTCGGCGAGGAAGGGCAGCAGGTCGAGGTCGACGACGTTGAACCACTCCGCCGTCTCCGGCCGCAGCCGCTTGCCGGCCAGCGGCCAGCCGCGCTCGCCATGGGCGGTGATGCGCTCGTCGGTCTCCGGCGGCAGGAAGGACGTGAGCTGCCAAGGATAGCTCGGCAGCACCGGCAGGTTGCGCCCTTCCGGCCCGACATAGCGGTCGAGATCGGCTGCCGCGCCATGGGCGACGATGCGCGCGGCGATCGTGTCGATATCGGGGATTGCAGCGCCTTCGCTGCGCGGCGCCTCCAGGCTGGCGAGCACCGGCGTCTGGTTGCCGACGCTGCGCAGCACGTCGCGGATATAGGTGGTGAGCACCGGCTTGGGGCCGATTTCGACGACGAGGTCGACCGGCTGCTCCGCAAGGCGGGCGACCGCGTCGGTGAAGCGCACCGGCCGGCGGACGTTTTCCCACCAATAGGTGGCGTCGGGGGTGATCTCGTCTTCCTCCGGCGTGACCGAGGAGAGAAAGGGGATCGCCGGCTTGCCGCATTTCAGCGTGCCGAGCGCCTCGCGCAGCGGCGTCTCGATGGGATCGACCAGCGCGCTGTGGAACGGGTAGGCGATGTTCAGCTTGCGCAGCGCCCACCGCTTCTTGCGGGCGAGGCGGGCGAAGGCGTCGATGCTCTCGGACGGGCCGGAGATGGTGACGCTGCGCGGCGAGTTGAGGGCCGAGAGCTCGATGCCCGGCAGGCCGGCCTCCGTGATCGCCGCCTCAGCCTCCTCGGGCGGAAGCAGCAAGGCCGCCATGCTGCCGAGATGGCGGACCACCTCCTGCTGCGTCGAGCGGGCATGAATGATCCGCGTCGCGGTGGCGAGATCCAGCATGCCCGAGCACCAGGCCGCCGCCACCTCGCCGACGCTGTGGCCGAGCACGGCGGACGGGGCAAGGCCCCGCGCCTTCAGCGCGCTGACCAGGGCCACCTGCACGGCGAAGAGCAGCGGCTGGGCGATCTCCGTCCGCTCGATCTCCGTCTCCAGGTCCTTGGAGAACAGCATGGTGACCAGCGACCAGCCGGACACCGCCATGAAATGCCGGTCGACCGTCTCCAGCGCCTCGCGGAACGCCTTGTCGCCGGAATAGGCCTGCTGGCCCATGCCGGCCCATTGCGAGCCATTGCCGGAAAAGGCGAAGGCGACGCCGCGGGTGCGCGGGGCGGTCTTGCCCTCGATGGCGGCGGGCGCCTCCTTGCCCTCGGCAAAGGCCTTGAGCGCGGCGAGCTTGGCGGCGCTGTCGCCGAGCACGACGAGGCGGTGGTCGTGCAGGTCGCGGCGGCGGGCGGCGGCGTCGATCACCGCGCCGGTCTGCGTGCCGGGGTCCGCGACCAGCGCGGCGTAGCGGCCGGCCAGCTCGCGCAGGGCGGCTTGCGAGCGCGCCGAGATCACCAGCGGCGCGGTGTCGGCGACGCGGCTGTCGCAGGGCTGCGCCGGCTCCATGTCGCCGATGACGGTGTGGGCATTGGTGCCGCCGAAGCCGAAGGAGTTGATGCCGGCAAGGCGCGGGCGCTCACCGCGCGGCAGCGCGACCGGCTCGGCGGCGACAGCAAGGTTGAGACCGGCAAAGTCGATATTCGGGTTCGGCTCGTCGAAATGCAGCGACTTCGGCAGCCGGTCGTGATGCAGCGCCAGCACCGACTTGAGGATGCCGACGAGGCCGGAGACCGGCTCCAGATGGCCGACATTGGTCTTGACCGAGCCGATCGGCAGCGGCGCGCCGCGCTTGCGGCCGATGGCGGTGCCGAGCGCGGTGGCCTCGGCCGGGTCGCCGACCTGGGTGCCGGTGCCATGCGCCTCGACGAAGGCGAGATCGTCCGGCGAGATGCCGAGCTCCTCGCTATAGATGCTCTCCAGCAGCGTCTTCTGCGCCGGCGAGGAGGGCAGCGACAGGCCGGCGGTGCGCCCGTCCGCATTGATGCCGGTGGCGAGGATGCGGGCCCGCGGCTCGCGCGCGGTGGTGTCGCGCTGCAGCACCAGGGCGACCGCGCCCTCGGAACGGACATAGCCGTCGCCGGAGGCGTCGAAGGCCCGACACAGGCCCTGCGGCGACAGCATCGAGGCGCGGGCGAAGCCGATGAAGGAGAAGGGGCTGAGCAGCAGGTTGACGCCGGCGACGATGGCCGTGTCGATCTGCCCGCTCTCGATGGCGCTGACCGCCTGGTGCAGCGCCACCAGCGAGGAGGAACAGGCGGTGTCGAGCGTGAAGCTCGGCCCGCGCAGGTCGAAGGCATAGGAGACGCGGTTGGAGATGATCGACAGCGTGTTGCCGGTCATCGTCTGCACGTCGACGGAGGGCAGGTCGAACAGCAGCCGCTGGTGATAGTCGAGGCCGGAGGCGCCGACATAGACGCCGGTCTGGCTGCCGGCAAGGTCACAGGCGCGCAGGCCCGCGTTCTCGATCGCCTCCCACACCACCTGCAGCAGCAGCCGCTGCTGCGGGTCGATCTGTACCGCCTCGCGCGGCGAGATGCCGAAGAAGCTGGCGTCGAAGCCCCACACGTCGTCGATCTGGCCGGCGGCGAAGGTGAAGCTGCGCCCGGACACGCCCGGCCGGGGATGATGGAAGCCGCGCGTGTCGAACCGGTCGCCGCCGATCTCGGTGACCGAGCACAGCCCGTCGTCTAGCAGTGTCCAGAAGGCATCCACTGTGCCGGCCCCGGGAAGGCGGGCCGCATAACCGGTAATGACGGTGCTATTCGCGCGCAAGGACATTCAGAACTCTTCCGTAGCGGTGCTTTTCGGGCAACGGCGGTCCTGCGACCGCCACCGCATGTTGTCGTCGGGTTGCATACCCCTGCAACCGCCCTGCCGGAGGCCGGCTCCCATCCTTGTCCGGGATGGGTCCTGCCACCGTCCCCGACAAGGTCTCTCAATCAGCTTTGGTCCCCGCCTGCCACCAGCCGGGACCCGTTCGAACGGCCTCAATATAACAGCACGAGACGGTCTTCAAAGCGTCGATAATATGGCAATATTGCATTGCAGCATAAATTTCTCCAGATATTTGTTCCCCAGCGGAATCATTGAGCGCCGCATCAGAAATGGTCAGTCTTTCAAAATGATGACAGTCAACCCTCGTTGCGTTGCAACAGTTTCCTCTCCCAGGCAAGAGCGTGCCCGGCGATGACCTCGATATCGTCATAGGCCGGCCGCCAGCCGAGCCTTGCAACAATCCTGCCGTTGTCCGCCACCACGCTGGCGATATCGCCCGGCCGCCGCGGTCCGGTGTGGACGGGAAAGTCGCAGCCCGCCAGCCGCTTCACGGCGGAAATCGTCTCCAGCACCGTATAGCCCCGGCCGTAGCCGCAATTCAGCGTGAAGCCGGAACTGCCCTCGCGCAGCTTGCGCAGGGCGAGGTAATGCGCCTCCACAAGGTCGGCGACATGGATGAAGTCGCGCTCGGCGGTGCCGTCGCGGGTCGGATAGTCGGTGCCGTGGATGGTCAGCCCGTCGCGCAGGCCGAGCGCGGCCTCGCAGGCGACCTTGAGCAGATGCGCCGCGCCCCGCGTCGAATGGCCGGTGCGCCCGAGCGGATCGGCGCCGGCGACGTTGAAATAGCGCAGCACGCCGCAGCGCAGGCCATGGGCGCCGGCGATGTCGGCAAGCATCCGCTCGCTCATCAGCTTCGACATGCCATAGGGGGAGGTGGGCAGCGTCGGCGCGTCCTCGCCGACCGGATCGCCGCCGACCTCGCCATAGACGGCGGCGGTGGAGGAGAAGATGAGGTTGGCGATGCCCGCCGCGCGGCAGCCCTCGACAAGCGCCAGCGTCGCGCAGGTGTTGTTGCGGTAGTATTTTTCGGGGCGCTCGACGGATTCGGGCACGGAGACGGAGCCGGCGAAATGCAGCACCGCGTCGACCGGTTCGCCGGCAAGGGCGAGCGCGCGGCCAAGGGCTTGCGGATCGGCGACATCTCCTTGCAGGAAGGCAGCGGCCGGCGGCACCGACCAGGCGTGCCCGCCCTCGAGCGTGTCGAGCACGACGACCCGCTCGCCCGCGTCCAGCAGCCGCCATGCCATCTGGCTTCCGATGTAACCTGCTCCGCCGGTTACAAGAACCGCCATGCTCCCCTCCCGCGGCCGTCCGCCACGCGCCGTTTCGGATGCCGCGGCACCCGGTCGCCCGATGGTGTTAGCGGGTTGACAAACGGCTGGCAAGCGAACAGGAACGCAGCCGGACAGGCGCGCTCGCGAGCGGTTGGCCGAAGCGGTCCGCAACGCGGCCGGCGAGCACCCGGTTCCAGGATCCTCGCCGGGACCCTCATCGGGACCCTCAAGGGATCCTGCCTGCAAGATCGTGACGTGAACAGCACCGGTCCGGCCCGCGCCGCCGCCTCCCGGCCCCCGCAGGCCCGTTTTTCCAGGAAACTCCAGGAGCACGCATGCGCATCGCAATGATTGGCACCGGCTATGTCGGCCTGGTCTCTGGCGTCTGCTTTTCGGAATTCGGCTTCAAGATCGCCTGTGTCGACATCGACGCGGGCAAGATCGAACGGCTCAACGCGGGTGAGGTGCCGATCTACGAGCCGGGCCTCGACGGGCTGATCGAGCGCAATCTGGCGGCCGGCCGGCTGTCCTTCACCACCGATTTCGACACGGCGGTGGCCGGTGCCGACGTGGTCTTCATCGCCGTCGGCACGCCCTCGCGGCGCGGCGACGGCGAGGCGGACCTCACCTATGTCTATGCCGCCGCGCGCCAGATCGCCAAGGCGATGCGCCCCGGCACGGTCGTCGTCATCAAGTCCACCGTCGTCGTCGGCACCTGCCGCAAGGTCGCCGAGATCATCCGCGAGGAGCGGCCCGGCGTCGACTTCTCCATCGCCTCCAACCCGGAATTCCTGCGCGAAGGCTCGGCGATCGAGGATTTCATGCGGCCCGACCGGGTGGTGGTGGGCGCCGAGGACGAGCGCGCGGAAAGCGCGCTGCGCCGCCTCTACCGGCCGCTCTACCTGCGCGAGACGCCGATCCTCGTCACCTCGCTGGAAAACGCCGAACTGACCAAATATGCCGCCAACGCCTTCCTGGCGCTGAAGATCACCTTCATCAACGAGATCGCCAACCTGTGCGAGAAGGTCGGCGGCGACGTGCAGAAGGTGGCGAGCGGCATCGGCCTCGACAACCGCATCGGCTCCAAGTTCCTGCATGCCGGCCCCGGCTTCGGCGGCTCGTGCTTTCCCAAGGACACGACGGCGCTGGCCGCCACCGGCCTGAAGCACGGCGCGCCGCAGCGGCTGGTCGAGGCGACCATCGCCGTCAACGAGGAGCGCAAGCGGCAGATGGCGGAGCGGGTGCTGGAGGCGCTCGGGCCCGATGCCGCCGGCAAGCGGGTCGGCATCCTCGGCATCGCCTTCAAGCCGAACACCGACGACGTGCGCGACGCCCCCTCGCTGGTGATCGTGCCGGCGCTGCAGGCGGCCGGCGTCATCGTCGTCGCCCACGATCCGGAGGCGCGCAGCCAGGCGGAACCGCTGCTGCCGGGCCTCGAATGGCGCACGGATCCTTACGAGGTGGCGGACGGGGTCGATGTCCTCGCGGTCATCACCGAGTGGAACACCTATCGCGGCCTCGATCTCGCCGAGATCGCCCGGCGCATGCGCGGGCGCGCGGTGATCGACATGCGCAACATCTGGCAGGGCTCGGATGTGGCCGCCGCCGGCCTGCACTACCGGGGCATCGGCAAGACGCCGCTCGCTCTCGGCTGAGCGGCGGGGCCGCCGCCACGAACGGATCACCACTGGAGAGACACCATGCGGATGACGGACGACATGCAGGCGCTGAGGGCGCTCTGCCTGGAGGCGGGGGCGGTGCTGCTCGACTATTTCCATGGCGGCGTCGCGGTGGAGAGCAAGGCCGACGACAGTCCGGTGACCGAGGCCGACCGCCGGGCCGAGGCGATCATCCTTGCCGGGCTGGCCAAGGCGTTTCCGGGCGTGCCGGTGGTGGCGGAAGAAGAGGTCGCCGCCGGCCGGCTGCCCGAGAAGGTCGGCGAGCGCTTCTTCCTCGTCGATCCGCTCGACGGCACCCGCGAGTTCATCTCCGGCCGCGGCGATTTCACCGTGAACATCGCGCTGGTGGAAAAGGGCGTGCCGGTGATGGGCGCCGTCTACGCGCCGCATCGCGGTTCGCTCTATCTCGGGCGGCTCGGTGAGGGCGCGGTGGAGGAGACGGTCGCAGTGGGAAGCAGCGGCGGCGAGGTGGCGCCGCTGCGCGTGCGGGCCGCGCCGAGGGTGCCGCCGGTGGCGGTTGCCAGCCGCTCGCACCGGGACGCGGAGACCGACGCGCTGCTCACCGCGATGGGGGTGAGCGATACGGTCAGCGTCGGCTCCTCGCTGAAGTTCTGCCTGGTGGCGCGGGGCGAAGCGGATCTTTACCCGCGCTTCGGCCGGACGATGGAGTGGGATACGGCGGCGGGTCACGCCGTGCTGCTGGCCGCCGGCGGCAGCGTCTGCCGCCTCGACGGCGCGCCCTTCCTCTATGGCAAGCGCAACCAGCCGCACGACGCCGACTTCGCCAATCCGGGCTTCCTTGCCGCCGGCACGAGCGATCTCGTGTGCGCCGCCGCGACGAAGGTGGCCGGGACGTCAGTTGCCGGCTGACGCGGGAGAGGGGCGACGACGGCGGATGGCGCGGGCGCGCCGTCGCCGCCGCTCTGGCAGCCAATAGGCCCCGGGTCGCGCTGCGCTTGCCCGGGGTGACGGCCGAGAGGATGCGAGCGGGTGGACCTCTTTCTCAGGACGTCCTCCCGGCCGCAGGCGAAGCCGGAGAGCCGGGAGCCATTGGCACCCTCGGCAGGCATGAGGCGGGATGCACCGCCACCTCCTCGGCTGTCACGCCTGCGCAGGCAGGCGTCCAGTATCCGCCGGGGCGGGTGGGTGTGCGAAGGCAGGAGCTTCCGGCTTGGCAGCGCCGCGGCTTGAACCGCCCGCTCCCGTGGTTACTGGGTCCCTGTATGTCCGGGTTGTGTCATGATGCTTGCGGGACGGAGGCCGTTGGACCCCTGGTCGTTGTGAGACCGTAGACCGGCATTTGGCCCCGTCCCGCTTCGCATGATCAACCTGAACAGTTGCACG
>NZ_FYAV01000073.1:0-55699 GCF_900185745.1 Stappia sp. TSB10GB4
CCGTCTTCCACAGGCTGATCGCAAACGGAAAGAAGCCAATCGTCGCCCTCACAGCCCTCATGCGAAAGATCGTCGTCATCCTCAACGCCAGAACGAGAGACCACCTCAACGATATGAGTTGATGACGGCCGAGGGGGAGGCACGGCCGTGCCACCCTCTCGGAGGTCGGCCCGCCCCCTGCCCGGCCGGATCACGCCAGTTGCACCTCGACGACGCCGGGAAGCGTCTTGACCGCGCCGGCCATCTGCGGCGTCAGGCGGTAGCCGCCGGGCAGCTTCACCTCGACCTCGCGGTTGCCGTCGCCGCACAGCACCACGACGCTGACCTCGCCGTCGCCGCGCTCGCCCAGATGCCGCGACAGGCGGTGAACCGCCTGCTCGCTGCGCAGGAACACGGTGAGGCTCTTCTGCACCCGCGAGGCCTCCTCCTCCAGCGGCCGCACCGACTGGATGCGCAGGCTCGGCTCGTCGTCGCGCATGTCCGCCCCGACCAGCAGCACCACCGAGGTGCCCGGCTCCAGCGCGTCGCGAAACTGGGCCAGCGCCTCGGAGAACAGCAGCGCCTCGAACTGGCCGGTGGGATCGGACAGGCGGACGATGCCCATGCGATTGCCCGAGCGGGTCTTGCGCTCCTGGCGCGACAGCACCGTGCCGGCAAGCCGGCCGGCGGAGGCGCCCTGCTTCACCGCCTGCGAGAACTCGCTCCACATCTGCACCCGCATGCGCTCCAGCAGCGGCCGGTAGGCATCGAGCGGATGGGCGGAGAGATAGAAGCCGATGGCCGCCTGCTCGCGCTGCAACTGCTCCTCCGGCAGCCAGGCTTGCGCGTCGGGCAGATAGACCTCCTCGCCCTCCTCGCCGCCGCCGAACATGTCGTTCTGGCCGCTGGTCTTTTCCTCGTCGGTCCGCTGGGCGACGCCGATGATGCGGTCGAGGCCGGCGATCAGCCGCGCCCGGCTGGGCTCCAGCTCGTCGAAGGCCCCGGCATTGACGAGGCTTTCCAGCGTCCGCTTGTTGAGCTGGCGGGCATTCACCCGCGAGGAGAAATTGCCGAGGCTGGTGAAGGGACGCTCCTCGCGCACGGTGATGATGTGCTCCATCACGCCTTCGCCGACGCCCTTGATCGCGCCCATGGCATAGCGGATCCGCCCGCCCTCGACGGTGAAATGCACGCCGGAGCGGTTGATCGAGGGCGGCAGCACCTTGATCCCCATGCGCCTGGCCTCGACGCAGAAGTCGCTGAGCTTGTCGGTGTTGCCGAGATCGAGCGTCATCGAGGCGGCCATGAACTCGACCGGATGGTTCGCCTTCAGCCAGGCGGTCTGGTAGGAGACCAGCGCATAGGCGGCGGCATGCGACTTGTTGAAGCCGTAATTGGCGAACTTGGCGACCAGGTCGAAGATCGTGCCGGCCTGGCCCTTGTCGACGCCGCGCTCGACCGCGCCCTCGACGAAGCGCGCCCGCTGCACCTCCATCTCCGCGGCGATCTTCTTGCCCATGGCGCGGCGCAACAGGTCGGCTTCGCCGAGCGAGTAGCCAGAGAGCACCTGGGCGATCTGCATCACCTGCTCCTGGTAGACGATGATGCCGTTCGTCTCCTTCAGGATCGGCTCGAGCAGCGGATGCAGATAGTCCGGCTCCTGCTCACCATGCTTGACGGCGTTGTAGACCGGGATGTTGTCCATCGGGCCGGGACGGTACAGCGCCACCAGCGCGATGATGTCCTCGAACCGGTCCGGCTTCATGCCGGCGATGGCCCGACGCATGCCCTGGCTTTCCAACTGGAACACGCCGACCGTCTCGCCGGCCGCCAGCAAGCGGTAGGTTGCCGGATCGTCCATCGGCAGGCCCGCCATGTCGACGGTGATGCCCTTGTCGGCGATGAGCTTCACCGCCGTGTCGATCACCGTCAGCGTCTTGAGGCCGAGGAAGTCGAACTTCACAAGGCCGGCCTGCTCGACCCACTTCATGTTGAACTGGGCGACCGGCATGTCGGAGCGCGGATCGCGGTAGAGCGGCACGAGCTGCTCGAGCGGCCGGTCGCCGATGACGACGCCGGCGGCATGGGTCGAGGCGTGGCGATAGAGCCCCTCCAGCTTCTGCGCCATGGCAAGCAGCCGCGCCACCGTCTCCTCCTCGCGCTGCGCCTCCTGCAGGCGCGGCTCGTCGCGGATCGCCTGCTCCAGCGTGATCGGCTGGCCGGGCACCGCCGGCACCATCTTCGACAGCCGGTCGACCTGGCCATAGGGCATCTGCAGCACGCGGCCGACATCGCGCAGCACGGCGCGCGCCTGCAGCGTGCCGAAGGTGATGATCTGCGCCACCTGCTCGCGCCCGTATTTGCGCTGCACGTAGCGGATCACCTCTTCGCGCCGGTTCTGGCAGAAGTCGATGTCGAAGTCCGGCATCGAGACGCGCTCTGGGTTCAGAAAGCGCTCGAACAGAAGCGCATAACGCATTGGATCAAGGTCGGTAATGGTCAATGACCATGCAACCAGCGAACCGGCACCCGAGCCACGGCCTGGCCCGACCGGAATGTCCTGCGCCTTCGCCCACTTGATGAAGTCGGCCACGATCAGGAAGTAGCCGGGAAAGCGCATGCGCTCGATAACGCCGAGCTCGTAGTCGAGCCGGTCCCAGTAATCCTGCTCGCTGACGCCGTCGGCAAGCCCGTGCGCCTCCAGCCGGCTGGCAAGGCCCTCGCGCGCCTGCCGGCGCAGCTCCTCGACCTCGGCGACGAAGGCGGCCTCCGGATCGACCGAAGCGGCGGCGAATTGCGGCAGGATCGGCGAGCGCTTCATCGGCCGGGCATGGCAGCGCCGGGCGATCTCTATGGTGTTCGCCGTCGCTTCCGGCAAATCCGAAAAGAGATCAAGCATTTCCGCGCGGGTCTTGAAGCGGTGCTCGGGCGTCAGGCGACGGCGGTCATCCTCGGCGATCACCCGGCCTTCGGCAATCGCGATCAGCGCGTCATGCGCCTCGTAATCGTCGGCGGTGGCGAAGAACGGCTCGTTGGTGGCAACCAGCGGCAGGCCGAGATCATAGGCGAGCCGAATGGTCTCGGCCTCGCTGGCGATCTCATCGGCCATGTCGTGGCGCTGCAGCTCGACATAGAGACGGTCGCCGAACGCCGCCGCCAGCCGCGTCAGCCGCGCCCGCGCCTTGTCGGGCTCGCCCGCGACCAGCGTCTGGCCGATCGGCCCGAGCACGCCGCCGGTGAGCAGGATGACGCCGGCCGAGCGCTCCTCCAGCCGGGTGATCGGCACATGCGCGCGCATCGAGGGGTCGGTGTCGAGATAGGCGCGGCTGACCACGTCCATCAGGTTGCCATAGCCCTCGTCGGTCGCCGCGAGCAGCACCACGTCGCCGAGATGCTCGCTGCCCCGCCCCTTGCGCACGCCGCCATCGCCGAAATCGACGGCGAGCTGCACGCCGGTGATCGGCTGGATGCCGGCGCCCCAGGCCTTGTCGGAGAATTCCAGCGCGCCGAAGAGATTGGACGTATCGGTGATGGCAAGCGCCGGCTGGCCGTCGGCGTTGGCGAGCCCGACAAGCTTGCCGATCGGCAGCGCGCCCTCCAGCAGCGAATAGGCCGAATGCACCCTGAGATGGACGAAGCCCGGATCGCTCATCGTCTGCCCTGTCGCTCCTGCCGGTGTTGGGGGCCGGGCGGCGCGCATGCGATCAGGGCTGTTGCGCGATCGGGTAAGGCGGCCGCCGGTCGTGGTCGAGCGGACAGTGTTTCCCGTCCGCCCGCCAATGTCGACCCGCCTTGCCCGCCGATCCCCAGATTAGGGCGCATCCTGCACCGAAGACTGGCGCGCGCCGCGCCTGCGGGCCGCCGAACCCGTGGGAAACGCAAGGCCTCAGGAGGTCAGCAACTCGGCGATGGCGCTGCTCCACAGCAGCATGGTGGTGCCGAACAGGGTCAGCGCCGCCAGCGCGGCCAGATCCTGAAAGTGCTCGTGAAATTCGTCGAACATGGGTCCCTCCCTTGCTCAGTTCCTTTCGATAATCCGAGTATGTTCATGTTTTGTTCTTAATGCAAGCCCCTCACTTCGGCGGCACGACCCATGGTTAGCGCAGGGTTAAACCGGGCGCGGTCCCGAGCGAAGGCACAGAGGAGCCCCCGGCGGGCATGACGCGGGATGCCTTTGCCTGGTGTCTTCCCGGACGAGGCCGCAAGGCCGAAGATCCGGGAACCATTGGCGCCCTCAGCGGGCATGAGGCGGGTGGCGCTTGCTCCACTCTCGGCTGTCATACCTGCGAAGGCAGGTATCCAGTATCCGCCGTGCGTGTGGGTGTGCGAAGCTAGCAGCCTCCGGCGTTCCGGCGGCAGCGCCGAGGCTTCACTCGAACCGTTCGGGGTTATTGGATCCCGGTCTTCGGCTGCGCCGAAACCGGGATGACATCCTGTGGGTGGGTTAGCGGCGGCGTGTCGTTTCCGCCGTTTCCTTCGGAAATATCTCTCCCGCCGCCTTTACGCGCCCTGCCGAGCCCCCGTGGCAGCGTCAGAGCTCGATGATCTGCTGGTCGCGCAGGGTGATGCGGCGGTCCATGCGGCCCGCCAGCTCCATGTTGTGGGTGGCGATCAGCGCGGCAAGGCCGGAGGCGCGAACGAGGGCCACCAGCGCGTCGAACACATAGCTGGAGGTGCCGGGATCGAGATTGCCGGTCGGCTCGTCGGCCAGCAGGATGCGCGGCGCATTGGCAACGGCGCGGGCAATCGCCACGCGCTGCTGCTCGCCGCCCGACAGTTCCGAGGGACGGTGGCTCGCCCGGTTGCCGAGGCGCATATAGTCGAGCAACTGGCTCGCCCGCTCCTCCGCCTCGCGCTTGTCGAGGCCGCGAATGAGCTGCGGGATCACCAGGTTCTCAAGGGCGGTGAACTCGGGCAGCAGGTGGTGGAACTGATAGACGAAGCCGAGTTCGGTGCGGCGCATGCGCGTACGGTCGGCATCGTCCATGCTGCCGCAGGCGAGCCCGCCGACATAGACCTCGCCGCTGTCGGGGCGCTCCAGCAGCCCGGCAATGTGCAGCAGGGTCGACTTGCCGGCCCCGGACGGGGCGACCAGCGCCACGAGTTCGCCCGGATGCAGCGCCAGATTGGCATCGACCAGGATGTCGAGACGGCCCTCGCCCTCGCGAAAGCCGCGGTTGATGCCGGCAAGCACCAGGGGCAGGCCCTCCAGCCCTTCGAGATGCGGCGGCTGCTGTTGCTGTTGTTTCCGGGCCATGGTCATTCGTATCTGAGCGCCTCGACCGGATCGAGCCTGGCCGCCCGCCAGGCGGGATAGACCGTTGCCAGCAGCGACAGCACCATCGCCATCGCCACGACGGTGATGGTCTCGCCGGTGTCCATGTCGGCCGGCAGGCGGCTGAGGAAATAGAGCTCCGGCGAGAACAGCTCGGTGCTGGTCAGCCAGGAAATGCCCTGGCGGATGCTCTCGACATTGAGGCAGACGACGAAGCCGAGGGCAAAGCCGGCCAGCGTGCCGACGATGCCGATGCTGGCGCCGGTGATCAGGAACACGCGCAGGATGGTGCCGCGCGTCGCGCCCATCGTCCGCAGGATGGCGATGTCGCGGCCCTTGTCCTTCACCAGCATGGTCATGCCGGAAATGATGTTGAGCGCCGCCACCAGCACGATCAGCGTGAGAATCAGGAACATCACGTTGCGCTCGACCTCGAGCGCGGAGAAGAAGGTCATGTTGCGCGCCCGCCAGTCGCTGACGAAGGCGGGCCGCCCGGCCCCCTCCTCGATGGCGGCGCGCATGGGGCCGACCTTGTCCGGATCGGTGGTGAAGACCTCGATGCCGGTGACGATGCCCTCCTGGTTGAAGAAGAGCTGCGCCTCGTCCAGCGGCATGAAGGCGATGGTGCCGTCATATTCCGACATGCCGATCTCGAAGATCGCCCGCACCGGATAGCCCTTGACCCGGGGCGTCACCCCGAGCGCGGTGACATTGCCGCGCGGCACGACGAGGGTGACCATGTCGCCGACGGTGACGCCGAGCTGGCGGGCCATGCGCGTGCCGATGGCCAGTCCCTCGCTCTCGTCGAAGCCCTCCAGCGTGCCGACGCTGACCGTGCTGGCGACCAGCGGCAGGCGCACCAGATCGCTCTCGCGCACGCCGCGCACCAGGGCGCCGAACGCCCCCGAGGGGCCGGAAATCAGCGCCTGCCCCTCGACGAAGGGCAGCGTGAACGTCACCCCGGTCAGGTTCTCGATGCGCGCGGCGACGGCGTCGTAGTCGTCGAGCTCGCTGCCGATGGGCTGGACCAGCAGATGGCCGTTGATGCCGAGGATCTTGGTCAGCAGCTCGCCGCGAAAGCCGTTCATCACCGCCATGACGATGATCAGCGTGGCGACGCCCAGCATGATGCCGAGGAAGGAGAAGCCGGCGATGACGGAGATGAACGCCTCGCGGCGGCGCGAGCGCAGATAGCGCCCGGCCAGCATCCACTCGAACCGGGCGAAGGCCGGCGTGTCGGACGACTTCGCCGGTCTTGTCCCTGGCTTTGCGGCTGCGCTCATTCCAATACCCCGTGCCGACCGTTTCCCTGCGCCACTCGCCCCTGCGCCACTCGTCCCTCCGCCGCTCCGTTCCCGGTCAGCCGGACCGCCTCAGGATGCCAGTTCGCCGATCAGACGCGTGACAGCCTCTTGTGGCGAAACCGTGCTGCGCTCGCCGCTCGCCCGGTGCTTGAGCTCCACGACCCCCTCCTTGAGACCGCGCGGACCGACGATAAGCTGCCACGGCAGGCCGATCAGGTCCATTGTCGCGAACTTGGCGCCCGCCCGCGTGTCGACGTCATCCACAAGCACCTCGACCCCGGCGGCCGCGAGCTGGCGCTCCAGGTCGGCGCAGGCCGCATCCGCGTCCGCATCGCCCGGCTTCAGGTTGATAAGGCCGACATGATACGGGGCGACCGAGGCCGGCCACTTGATTCCCGCCTCGTCGTGATGCGCCTCGATGATCGCGCCGAGCAGACGCGACACGCCGACGCCGTAGGAGCCCATATGCACCGGCACCTCGACACCGTCCGGGCCGGCGACCTTCGCCCCCATCGGCTCGGAATATTTGGTGCCGAAATAGAAGATGTGGCCGACCTCGATGCCGCGCGCCGACATGCGCGCCTCCTCCGCGATCGCCTCGTAGGCGCTGGCGTCATGCATCTCGTCGGTCGCCGCATAAGGCGTCGTCCAGGCGTCGATGACCGGGGTCAGGTCGGCGTCGAAATCGGTGTCCTCGCCCGGGATCGGCAGGTCGAGAATCGCCTTGTCGCAGAACACCTCGCTCTCGCCGGTGGAGGCGAGAATGATGAATTCGTGGCTCATGTCGCCGCCGATCGGGCCGGTGTCGGCGCGCATCGGGATCGCCTGCAGGCCCATGCGGGCGAAGGTGCGCAGATAGGCGACGAACATGCGGTTGTAGGCATGGCGCGCGCCCTCCTTGTCGAGGTCGAAGGAATAGGCGTCCTTCATCAGGAACTCGCGGCCGCGCATGATGCCGAAGCGCGGGCGCACCTCGTCGCGGAACTTCCACTGGATGTGGTAGAGGTTGAGCGGCAGGTCCTTGTAGGACCGCACCGAGGCACGGAAGATGTCGGTGATCATCTCCTCGTTGGTCGGCCCGTACAGCATCTCGCGCTCGTGGCGGTCGGCGATGCGCAGCATCTCCTTGCCATAGGCATCGTAGCGCCCGCTTTCGCGCCACAGGTCGGCCGGCTGGATCGTCGGCATCAGGAGTTCCTGGGCGCCGGCCCGGTTCTGCTCCTCGCGCACGATCTGCTCGATCTTGCGCAGCACCCGCAGGCCCATCGGCAGCCAGGCATAGATGCCGGCCGCCTCCTGACGGATCAGCCCCGCACGCAGCATCAGCCGGTGCGAGACGATTTCCGCCTCCTTCGGCGTTTCCTTGAGAATGGGGAGAAAGGTGCGGGACAGACGCATCGGCTGGCTTCTCGGACTTGCGTGGCTGGCGGGAACGGCGCGCGAATTGCGACGCCTGAAGTTTGCGCAGTGAAAGCGCATGCGCCGGAAAAACACAAGTCCCGCCGGCGAGCGGGATGGCGCGAAACCGCGAATTTCGCGCGGGACGTTGGCGGGCGTCCGACTTCAACCCCCTACCCGCAAAAATTTTGGGCTGCGCTTGCACAAAATGGTGACAAGGGGATAACGATGCGCTATGGTCCGTTCTCATAACAAGGCAAGAAGCCGCAAGGCTTACTTTGTCAAAAAACAGACATCGCGGTCTGAGTCTTGGGAGGAAGAGCCTTCTGGCGCGTCGTAACTGACTGCTGCCCGCCGAAACAGATCTTTTTTGCCTTTGGCGAACGAAGGTGTGATACGCGAAACCTAGTAAGCAAGGCCTTGTGCCTTGCTTTTTTCTTTTCTGCGGCCACGTTTGCTCGCGGAAGCTTGCCGACAACGCAGGCTTGGCCGGACAATATCCGGTTTCGCTTTCGAAAAATCGAAAGCCGGACATGCCGGCTGCTTTGACGGTGTTTTGCCGGCGACAGCCCGCCTCCCCGGCTGCCGCGTCGCCCCGCTGCCGCCGTCCCACACTCCGAGGTCACCCCGGCCGCAGGCGAAGCCGGAGAGCCGGGGGCTATTCGTTGCCAGAGCGGCGACGAGGACCCTCCGAACAGGCCTCCGGCACGGCCCGCGACGCCTCCCGCCTCACGCCCGCCGAGGGTGCCTCTGGTTCCCGGCTCTCCGGCTTCGCCTGCGGCCGGGACGACCTCCGAGGAGAAGGCCCGACCTCGCATCCCCTCAGCCGTCACACCGGGCAAGCGTAAGCGCGACCCGGTGCCCATTGGCTGCCAGAGCGGCGACGAGGACCGCCTTCGATGCCAACCACCTCTCAAAAGCCGCCTGCTAAAGGGTGGGGAGTCCCCCCGTCTCAGCCGGATGCGGCGAACCAGGCCTCCAGCGGCATGATCTCCGGCTTCACCCCGTTCGCATGCGGCCAGGAATCGACCGCGAAGGCCGCACCGCTCTTGGTCTCGCGCACCACGGCGGTGGCATGCGGATAGCGCCCGTCGAGGAAGAAGCCGCGCGCCACGGGGCTTGCGACCTTGTGATGGGCGAGATAGCCGGCCCGGGCCGCGACGCTCAGCACGCTGGTGGTGTTGGTCGCCTCGTCGATGCAGTCCATCTGCCCCGGCACGCCGGCATTGTGCAGGTCGAGGCCGCCGACATCCTTGTCCGAGCCGACCACCGGGCCGATGGTCCGCTCCGACCAGGCGATGGCCTCGGCGATCGCCGCGCGTTCGGCCTCCGGCGAGGCGCGCCCCTTCGCCAGGATCGCCTTGAGCCGGCGCATCTGCGCGGGCGTGAAATCGAACGGCGTCTTCAGCGCGCAGCCGAAGGCATGGCAGACATAGATGCGGGTGCCAGCCGGCGCGACGCCGTTGTGCTCGGCATACCAGCTTGCCGCCGGGCCGGCGGCCTGTCCGGCGCAGCCGGCCAGCAGCAGGCAGCCGAGGGCCAGCCAGACCTTGCCGCGCGGCACGATGCGCTGCTCTCCCGCCCTTGCGTCGCGAATCATGCGCTCTCCCGGCCGTTGTCCCCTCTGTTATCCTCCCCGCGTTTGCCTGATGGAAGGGGACGCGCTAAGTCAGCGCCTTGAAACGGACACGCTCGGACGGCATCCGCCGCCGGGAACGACAGCGCGGAGAGTGAAGCGAGATGCAGCCAGTACATGTGATCGGCGGCGGCCTTGCCGGCTCGGAGGCCGCCTGGCAGCTTGCCCGGCGCGGCGTGCCGGTGGTGCTGCACGAGATGCGCCCGGTGCGCGGCACCGACGCGCACAAGACGCAGGACCTTGCCGAACTGGTCTGCTCCAACTCCTTCCGCTCGGACGATGCCGAACAGAACGCGGTCGGCCTGCTGCATGCGGAGCTGCGCGACGCCGGCTCGCTGATCATGGCCAGCGCCGATGCGCATCAGGTGCCGGCCGGCGGGGCGCTCGCCGTCGACCGCGACGGCTTTGCTGCCGCCGTCACCGCGGCGCTGGAGGCGCATCCGCTGGTGACGATCCTGCGCGAGGAGATCGCCGGCCTGCCGCCCAAGGACTGGGACAGCGTCATCATCGCCACCGGGCCGCTGACCTCGCCCGCCCTGTCGCAGGCGATTCTCGAGGCGACCGGCGAGGATGCCCTCGCCTTCTTCGACGCCATCGCGCCGATCCTGCATTTCGACAGCGTCGACCTCGACACCTGCTGGTTCCAGTCGCGCTACGACAAGCCCGGCCCCGGCGGCTCGGGCAAGGATTACATCAACTGCCCGATGGACAAGGCGCAATACGAAGCCTTCATCGACGCCCTGATCGCCGCCCCCAAGGCGGAGTTCAAGGAGTGGGAGGAGACGACGCCCTATTTCGACGGCTGCCTGCCGATCGAGGTGATGGCCGAGCGCGGCCGCGAGACCCTGCGCCACGGGCCGATGAAGCCGATGGGCCTGACCAACGCGCACAAGCCGGACGAGAAGCCCTATGCGGTGGTGCAACTGCGCCAGGACAATGCGCTCGGCACGCTCTACAACATGGTCGGCTTCCAGACCAAGCTGAAGCACGGGGCGCAGCTCGAGGTGTTCCGGATGATTCCGGGCCTCGAGGACGCGGTGTTCGCGCGGCTCGGCGGCCTCCACCGCAACACGTTCCTCAACTCGCCGAAGCTGCTCGACGGCACGCTGCGGCTGAAGGCGCGCCCCGAGCTGCGCTTCGCCGGCCAGGTCACCGGCTGCGAGGGCTATGTCGAATCGGCCAGCGTCGGCTGCATGGCGGGCCTGTTCGCGGCGGCCGAGCGGCTGGGCGAAGCCTGCCCGCCGCCGCCGGAAACGACCGCGATGGGCGCGCTGCTGGGACACATCACCGGCGGGCACATCCTGCGCGACGAGCCGGGCCCGCGCTCGTTCCAGCCGATGAACGTGAATTTCGGCCTGTTCCCGCCGATCGAGGCGCCGAAGACCGACGCGGACGGTCGTCGCCTCAAGGGCAAGGACAAGACACGCGCGAAGAAGCTCGCCATGACCGGCCGGGCGCGCGAGGATTTCGCTCGCTGGATCGCCGCCGCCGTGCCCATCCGCGACGCCGCCGAATAAGCGGGAGCGGCGCGCACCGGCTCAGCCGAGACTGTTGCGGCAGCCCTTGCAGGCGCGCCGCCAGGAGCGCCAGGTGATCCAGTGCTTGGCGAGCGGCGACAGGTCGACGACGGAGTTGAGCGGATCCTCGCTCCGCCGTTCGATGCGCGCCAGCAGCGGTCCGGTCAGGCAGACCGGCAGGAAGGCCGGGATCGCCTCGCGCGGCACGTCGCCGATGCGCCGGCGCAAGGCGTCGAGATGGCGGCGGGCGATGGCGACGAGATCGGCAATGGCGCCGTTGAGTTCCGGGCCCGCCTGCCCCGCGAACAGTGCCTCCCGGTCGACGCCATGGGCATCCAGCAGATCGCCCGGCAGATAGAGCTGGCGCCGGCGCGCATGCCAGGGCAAGGCCCGCAGCAGCCCGGTGATGGCATAGGCGACGCCCGCATGGCCGGCCGCCTCCGCCGTGCCCGGATCGCGCCCCCGGCACAGGACCATCGCGGCAAGCTGGATCAGCACCGAGGAGGTCTCGCCGGCATAGCCTTCGAGATCGCCAACGGTCGGCATCGGGTCGTCATAAAGGTCGAAGACGCGGGCATCGATCAGGTTGACGAAGGGCGCGAGCGGCAGGGCATTGGCGGCAATCGTCTGCCGGATCGCTCCGGCGACCGGATGCTGGTCGACATCGGCGCCCGCCGGCGCCTCCAGCGTGTCGCGCCACCACTGGAAGCGGATCTCGCCGGGCATCGGGTCGGAGACGATCTCGCGCGCCCGCGCGATCTCCATGTTGAAGGCATAGAGCGCGGCAAGCCCGTCCCGTGCCGCTCCACCGGTGTAGAGCAGTGACAGATAGCGGTCGAAGTCGAGCTTGCGCACGAGCGAGAGGCAGTGATCCGCTGCCGTGCCGTCCCTGGTCATCATCCCGAGACACCTAGCGCGGCAAGCGCAAATGGGGAGGCCGGGCGCCCGCCGATGCGGGCAGAAACCGGCATCTCAGCCGACCGCGAGCAGGACGGCCGCAATGGCGCGGCCCTCCGAAAGAAGCACATTGTAGGTCCTGACTGCCGCGCCGGTGGACATCGGGTCGGCCATGATGCCGGCCTCGCGCGCCGCCGCCCGCAGGTCAGCGGTCAGCGGCACGAGCTCCGCTCCGGTGCCGACCAGCAGCACCTCGATCTCCGCCGCCTCCTCGAACACCCGCTCCAGCGCCTGCCGGTCGAGTTGCTTCGGCGTCAGATCGGCAAAGCCGTAGATGCCGCTCGGCACGCACAGGATCGAGCCGCGATGCGACATGCCGGCAAAGCGGAAGCCCCCCTCGCCATAGGCCTCGATCGGCGCACGGCCGGGAAAATGCGCGTTGCGGATCACGATTCCCTGACCACGGCCGGCCATTGCCGCGCGCCCCCGACTCGCTCAGGCGGCGGCGGCGGAACCGCCGGCGGACGCCTTGCCCTCGCCCCCGTCCGGCGTATCCCCGTCCTCGCCAACGACGTTGGACGGACGCAGGTTGAGCAGGATCAGGAAGGGCGCGGCGAGGAAGATCGACGAATAGGTGCCGATCACCACGCCGAAGATCATCGCCAGGGTGAAGGAGCGGATCACCTCGCCGCCGAAGAAGTAGAGCGCGCCGAGCGCCAGCAGCGTCGTCAGCGAGGTCATCACCGTGCGCGACAGCATCTCGTTGATCGAGCGGTCGAGCAGGTCCGGCAGCGGCTGCTTCTTGTATTTGCGCAGGTTCTCGCGCACCCGGTCATAGACGACGACCGTGTCGTTCAGCGAATAGCCGATGATCGTCAGGATCGCGGCGATACTCGACAGCGAGAAGTCGAGCTGCAGCACCACGAACAGGCCTATGGTGACGACGATGTCGTTGATCGTCGTCAGGATCGCGCCGACGGCGAAATGCCACTCAAAGCGGAACCAGATGTAGAACAGAATGACGACCAGCGAGGCGACGACGGCGATCAGGCCGGCCTGGGCGAGCTCGCCGGAGACGCGCGGCCCCACCACCTCGACGCGGCGGAACTCGACGCTTTCGGCGAAGCTCTCGCGCACCAGCGACACCACCGCCTGCTGGGCGAGCTCACCGCCTTCCGGCTGCTGCACGCGCACCAGCACCTCGTCCGGGCCGCCGAACTGCTGCACCTGGACGTCGCCGAGGTTGAGCGTGCCGAGCTGGGCGCGGATCGAGGCGACGTCCGCCGGCGATTCCATCGTCTTCATCTCGAAAACGGTGCCGCCGCGGAAGTCGATGCCGAAATTCAGCCCGACCGAGAAGAACAGCGCGATAGAGGCGAGGAACATCACCGCCGACAGCGGATAGGAAATGGTCCTGTACCGCATGAACTGGATGCGGGTGCCTTCCGGGATCAGTTTCAAGAGCATGGTCTTATCTCCCGGCGCTCAGAGCGTCAGTTTGCTCGGGCGCTTCCAGCGCACCCACAGCGACACGAGCAGGCGCGACACCGTGAAGGCCGAGAACACCGTCGTGAAGATGCCGATGGCCAGCGTCACCGCGAAGCCGCGGATCGGGCCGGAGCCGAGCTGGAACAGGATGAGCGCCGCGATGAGCGTCGTGATGTTGGCGTCGAGGATGGTCCCGAGCGCCCGCGAATAGCCTGCGTCGATGGCACTGATCGCCGAGCGCCCGGCCCGCAATTCCTCGCGGATGCGCTCGAAGATCAGCACGTTGGCATCGACCGCCATGCCGACGGTGAGCACGATGCCGGCGATGCCCGGCAAGGTCAGCGTCGCCTGCAGCGTCGTCAGCGCGCCGAAGATCAGCAGGATGTTGGTGGTCAGCGCCAGATCGGCGATGACGCCGAAGCGGCCATAGGCGAGCACCATGAAGACCACCACCAGCGCGGCGGCGATCACCGCGGCGATACGGCCGGCATCGACCGAATCCTGGCCCAGGCCCGGACCGATGGAGCGCTCCTCAACGACGGAGAGCTTGGCCGGCAGCGCGCCGGCGCGCAGCAGCACCGCGAGGTCGTTGGCGCTTTCCACCGTGAAGCTGCCGGAGATCTGGCCCGAGCCGCCGGTGATCGGCTCGCGGATGACCGGCGCCGAGATCACCTCGTTGTCGAGGACGATGGCGAAGGGCCGCCCGACATTGCGCTGGGTGACGACCGAGAAGGTGCGCGCGCCCGACGTGTTGAAGCGGAAGTTCACCACCGGCTCGTTGCTGCGCGAATCGAAGGAGACCTGCGCGTCGACGAGATCCTCGCCCGACAGCAGCGGCGCCTCCTCCAGCAGATAGGGATAGGGCGGATCGTCCATCGAATAGAGCACGATCGTCCCGGCCGGCGGCCGGCTCTGCAGCGCCTGCTCCGGCGCCATCGACTGGTCGACCATGTGGAAGGTGAGCTGCGCCGTCTGGCCGATCAGCTCCTTCAGGCGCTGCGGATCGCCCTCGCCCGGCGCCTCCACCAGGATGCGGTCTTCGCCCTGGCGCTGGATGCTCGGCTCGGTCGTGCCGAATTCGTCGAGGCGCAGCCGAATCACCTCGATCGACTGCTGGACGATGGTGCTGATGCGCTGCGCCAGGCCCTGCTCGGTATAGGCGAAGCGGACCAGCCCGTCATCGGCGACGGTCATCGAGAATTCGTTGACGGTCTGGCCGCCGAAAAGATTGGTGACCAGCGGGTTGGTCAGCTCGTTCAGCCGCGTGCGCGCGTCCTGTAGCCGCTCCAGATCGCGGATGCGCACCTGCACGCCCTCGCCCTGCACGCCAAGGCCGGTATAGCCGATGCGCGGCTCTTCCCGCAGCTTCTGGCGGATGTCGCCTTCCAGCGTCTTCAGCCGCTTCTGCACATAGTCGGTGCGGTCGACCTCATAGAGCAGATAGGCGCCGCCCTGCAGGTCGAGACCCAGCACGATCTGACGGGAGGGCAACCAGTCCGGCAACGCGCGCAAGGCCGCAGGCGACAGGAAGTTCGGCAGGGTGGTGATCGCCCCGGCGAGAATGACGAGGACGATCAGTGCGATCTTCCAGCGTGCGAAATAGAGCATGACGGTGCCGCTTCTGGTGTTCCGGCAGGCCGCCTGCTGGCGCCCCGCCGGACTGGGAAAAGGTTCGACCCTCGGGTCAGCCGTTGTCCTTGACGGGCTCCGACTTGGAGCGGACTTCCGTGATCATGCTGCGCACCGCGCGCACCTTCAGCCCCTCGGCGAGCTCGAGCTGCACCTCGCCGTCGTCCACCACCTTGGAGACCTTGCCGATCAGCCCGCCGGCGGTGACGACCGTGTCGCCGCGGCGCAGGTTCGCGACCAGCTCCTGGTGCTGCTTCATCCGCTGGCGCTGCGGCCGGATGATCAGGAAGTACATGATCACGAAGATCAGCACGAAGGGCAGCAGCGACATCAGCAGGTCGGGCGTGCCGGAGCCGCCGGCTCCCTGGGCATAGGCGGGTGAAATCAGCATGTACATCTCCCTTGCCGCCCCGGAGGCCGCGCGCATTCGCGGACAATCCCCTAGGCTGGCGACTGAACGAAAGTCGCGCGGACTATACAAGTCGCGCCGGTCTTTGCAAGACGAACCGCGCGGTTCGCGGCCTGCTTCCGCCGGTGTTTCCCGGCTTTGGCGCGGCCCTGCCCCGTGCTAGGAAACTCCCCCGCACCTGCGCTGCCGGCCGTCTCGACCCGGCAGGCCCCATCACAAACACCAATGGCACAGATATGGATCCCGCTCAGCAGTACAAGACCCAGGTCGACGAACTCGCCAGCCGCCTCGACACGCTCATCGAGCTGATCTCGCGCGCGGTGCCGCCGGCCCGCCCCGCCCCCGACTTCGCCGCCGCCGACGCCTTCGTCTGGCAGGCCGACACGAGCTCCCTGGAGCCGGTGGAGAAGGTCAACCGGGTCGATATCGACCTGCTGCAGGGCGTCGACCGGGCCCGCGACCAGCTCGTCGACAACACGATGCGCTTCGCCAGCGGCTTTGCCGCCAACAACGTGCTGCTGTGGGGCGCGCGCGGCATGGGCAAGTCGTCGCTGGTCAAGGCGAGCCATGCCCATGTCAACGCCGCCCTCGCCGGCCGGGGCGCGGCCGAACGGCTGAAGCTGATCGAGATCCACCGCGAGGACATCGAGAGCCTGCCCGCCCTGATGAAGCTGGTGAAGGCCGGCGGCCACCGCACCATCGTCTTTTGCGACGATCTCAGCTTCGACAGCGGCGATGCCTCCTACAAGTCGCTGAAGGCCGCGCTCGACGGCGGCATCGAGGGCCGGCCCGAGACGGTGCTGTTCTACGCCACCTCCAACCGACGCCACCTGCTGCCGCGCGACATGATCGAGAACGAGCGCTCGACCGCGATCAATCCGAGCGAGGCGGTGGAGGAGAAAGTGTCGCTGTCGGATCGCTTCGGCCTGTGGCTCGGCTTCCACAAATGCAGCCAGGACGAGTTCCTGGCGATGATCGAGGGCTATGTCCGGCACTACGGCCTCGACTACGACCCCGCGAGCTTGCGCGCCGAGGCGCTGGAATGGGCGACGACCCGCGGCAGCCGCTCGGGCCGCGTCGCCTTCCAGTTCATCCAGGACCTCGCCGGCCGGCTGGGCCGCAGCCTCGCCTGACGGAGATCCGGGCCGCCCTCACATCGGCGGCTTGAGCCGGGGAAGCACCTCGCCGGGGCCGAGCTCCGGCTTGGTGCCGGCCAGCGGATCCTCGCCGGCCGCCGCTTCCGCCGAGATCGGCGGGCCGCTGTAATTGGCCGGCGGGGCAACGGTGGACGACTGCTTGCAGTCGGTCAGCCACACGTCATAGACCGCGTGCTCGACCGCGTGCAGGCCGGGGCTCGCCGCGAACATCCACCCGGTGAAGATCCGCCGCACCTCGTTGTTGAGCGTGATCTCGTCGACCTCGACGAAGGCGGTGGTCTGCGGCGCCTCGGTCTCGGGCCGGGTGTTGCACTGGCGCGGCGTCACCTGCAGCGCGCCGAACTGCACCGTCTCGCCGATATAGACGTCGAAGCTGATGATGCGGCCGGTGATCTTGTCGAGGCCGGAGAACACCGCCACCGGATTCTCGATCTTGTCGGCAGCAGCCGGCGACAGGCCCGCCACCAGCACCATCGCCGCGCCCGCCATACCGGGCAGAAGGCTCCGCAACTCCGCAGCCAGCTTCATCCGCACGTTCCCCGCTCAGCTTGCCCGATCACGCGTGCGACAGGTCGGCCAGCCGCTTGCGCGCCTCGACCACCTTGTCGCGCAACTCCACGAGTTCCGCCCGCTTTTCCTGTTCCGCGACGACGATCTCTTCCGGCGCCTTGGCGACGAAAGCCGGATTGCCGAGCTTCTTGTCGATCCGGGCGACCTCGCCGTCCAGCCTGGCTTCCTCCTTGGCAAGCCGGGCCGCCTCGGCACCAAGATCGATGAAATCGGCGAGAGGAAGGCAGAACACCGCCTCTCCACTGACAATCTGCACGGAGCCGCGCGGCGGCGCATCGGCGAGCGTGACGCTCTCGGCCCGCGCCAGCCGCAGGAGCGCCGCCTCGTGGGTGGCAAGCCGCTGCCGCGTCACCTCGCTGGCGCCGGTGACGACCAGCGGCACGCGGGCGCCGGCCGGCACGTTCATCTCCGCCCGCACCGAGCGGATCGAGGTGATGAGGTCCACCAGCCAGTTGATCTCGGCGGCCGACGTCTGGTCGCCGCCGGGCGACACCGGCCAGCGGGTGTGGACCAGCAGCCGCGCCCGCGCGGCCCCGGCCTCGCCCTCGCCCTCGCCTTCGACGGCGCGCGCCCACAACTCCTCGGTCATGAACGGCATGAACGGATGCAGCACCTTGAGGATCTCGTCGAGCACCCAGGCGGCGGTCGCGCGCGCCTCGTCCCGCGCCTCCGCGCTGCCCTCGCCGAAGATCGGTTTGGCCAGCTCCAGATACCAGTCGCAATAGGTGTTCCAGACGAAGCGATAGGCCGCGCCCGCCGCCTCGTTGAAGCGGAAGCCCTCCAGTGCCTCGGTGACCTCGGTGATGCAGCGCCCGGTCTCGGTGACGATCCAGCGGTTGACGGTCTCGCGCACGCCGGCCGGATCGAAGCCGGCGGGCCGCGTGCCGCCGTTCATCTCGACGAAGCGGGCGGCGTTCCACAGCTTGGTGACGAAGTTGCGATAGCCGGCGACGCGCCCGGTGGCGAGCTTGATGTCGCGCCCCTGCGCCGCCATCGCCGCCAGCGTGAAGCGCAGCGCGTCGGCGCCATACTCGTCGATCAGGGCGAGCGGGTCGATGACGTTGCCCTTCGACTTCGACATCTTCTGGCCCTTCTCGTCGCGGACCAGGGCGTGGATATAGACCGTGTGGAAGGGCTCGGTCTTCATGTAGTGGTCGCCGAGCATCATCATCCGGGCGACCCAGAAGAAGATGATGTCGAAGCCGGTGATCAGGACGCTCGTCGGGTAGTAGTTGGCGAGCTCCGGCGTCTTGTCCGGCCAGCCGAGCGTCGAGAACGGCCACAGCGCCGAGGAGAACCAGGTGTCGAGCACGTCCTCGTCGCGGTAGAGCGCGACCGCGCCTCCCTCCCCGCCGGCCTCCCATCGGGCGAGCGCAGCCTCCATCTCGAGGATCTCGACGTCGCGGGCATAATGGGCACGCGCGGCCGCCAGCACCTCGTCCTCGCTGCGCTCGACGAAGATCCTGCCGTCCGGGCCGTACCAGGCCGGGATGCGGTGGCCCCACCAGAGCTGGCGCGAGATGCACCAGGGCTGGATGTTCTCCATCCACTCGTAATAGGTCTTGTCCCAGTTGCGCGGGACGAAATTGGTCCGCCCCTCGCGCACGCTGGCGATCGCCGGCTGGGCCAGCGTCTTGGCATCGACATACCACTGGTCGGTCAGGAGCGGCTCGATCGGCACGCCGCCGCGGTCGCCATGCGGCACCATGTGGGTGTGCGGCTCGACCCGGTCGAGCAGGCCGAGCTCCTCCATCCGCGCGACGAGACGCTTGCGCACGTCGAAGCGGTCGCAGCCCTCATAGGCGGAAATCGTCTCGGAGAGCTCCGCGCTCTCGGCAACGCCCGCCAGGAACTCCGGATTCTCGGCGAGACGCACCTTCGCCTCGCGGTCGAGCACGGAGATCATCGGCAGGTCATGCCGGCGGCCGACCTCGAAGTCGTTGAAATCATGCGCCGGGGTGATCTTGACCGCGCCCGAGCCGGCATCCGGATCGGCATAGTCGTCGGCGACGATGGGAATGCGCCGGCCGACCAGCGGCAGCACCACATGCTTGCCGATCAGGCCCTTGTAGCGCGGATCCTCCGGGTTCACCGCGACCGCCGTATCGCCGAGCATCGTCTCGGGCCGGGTGGTGGCGACGGTGATGTAGTCGCGCGTCTCGAAGTCGGTCGCGTTGCCGTCCTCGTCCCAGGCGACCGGCGCCTGGAACGTCTCGCCGCCCTCCAGAGGATAGCGGAAGTGCCAGAGATTGCCCTTGATCTCGATCTGCTCGACCTCAAGGTCGGAGATCGCGGTGAGCAGCTTCGGGTCCCAGTTGACCAGCCGCTTGTCCTTGTAGATCAGCCCTTCCCGGAAGAGGCCGACGAAGACCTCCAGCACGGCGCGGGACAGGCCCTCGTCCATGGTGAAGCGCTCGCGCGACCAGTCGCAGGAGGCGCCCAGCCGCTTGAGCTGGTTGATGATCATGCCGCCGGATTCGGCCTTCCACTCCCACACCCGCTCGACGAAGGCCTCGCGGCCCATGTCGCGGCGGCCCGGCTGCTGCCGCTCGGCCAGTTGCCGCTCGACCACCATCTGCGTGGCGATGCCGGCATGGTCCATGCCCGGCTGCCACAGCACGTCGCGCCCGCGCATGCGCTCGAAGCGGATGAGAATGTCCTGCAGCGTGTTGTTGAGCGCGTGGCCCATATGCAGGGAGCCGGTGACATTGGGCGGCGGGATGACGATCGAATAGGACGCCGCGCCCGGCTCGGCGCCGGCCCCCGCCTTGAAGGCCTCCGCCTCGTCCCAGGTCCTGGCGATCCTGGGTTCGACTGTGGCAGCGTCATAGGTCTTGTCGAGCATCGGTTTTCCCGGGGATTTGTGAACTGATCGCGTGGTTACTCGCTGGCGCGCCGCCAAGTCAACACTCGCGCGGCGGCGGGCCGGCGGCGCAAACGAAAACGCCGCCCGGTGGGCGGCGCATCGAGCGGAGGAGGCGCGAGGCGTCAGCGCCCGCGCGAGACCCGCTCGATTTCCTGGCGTACGAGCCGCTCGACCAGCGGCGGCAGGTTCTCGTCCAGCCAGCCCTTCAGCATCGGGCGGAGCATCTCCTTGACCAGATCCTCCAGCGTGCGGGCATTGTTGGACAGGATCGTGCCGGCGAGATTGTGGAACGCCGCCTGAACCGCCTGGTTGGCGGACGGCGACAGCAGGTCGTCGCCGGAGGGCTCGGACGAAGCGCGCGGCGCGGACCTCGGGGCCGGCTCGGGCTCGGGCGCCTGATCGACGAAGGCGACATCGCCGGCGATATCGTCGCCGGTGGCCAGCCCCTCGACCAGATCGAAGCCGTCGGCGTCCGTCTCCTCGACCGCCTGGTCCTCGGTCAGTTGCAGGACATCGTCGGCCGTATCCTCGTCCTCGTCCTCGGCCTCGGCCTCGGCGGCGGCAGGTGCCTCGATCTCCACCTCGACCTCGTCGTCGCCGGCGGAATCGAACAGTTTGTCGAGGTCGTCCTGGGACATCTCCTCGCCGGCAGCGGGCATATCGTTCTCCGGTTCGGCCCCCGCCTTCCCCCCTGCGGGTGTGTCTTCATCGGAAATGATCCGGCGAATGGACGCCAGGATTTCCTCCATTGAAGGTTCTTGAGCTTGACTGGCGTTGGCCATATCGATCCCCGCACTCGACAACGCTGAGCCCGGCCCCCGGGACCAAGCAACTCCTGATCGGCTCGCAGCCCTTGACGGAACTGCCGAGTCGATCACGAAAAACTATAACCTGTTAAACCGCGAGGGGAAACGGACGAGCGTGCCGCGCGGCCCTCGCTGCGAACCTGTGCGGGCCAACAATTCCCCGATTCGGCCGGCTTTGCACGAAAAACCGCCCCCGCGATGCGAGGGCGGCGTCCCGTTTCGCCTCATCCGGTCGACCGGCCGACGCCGGTCAGCGGCCGTCCGGGGTCGTCAGCCCGTACCAGCTATTGCGCACCTTCTTGTAATGCGCAGTCTCGTCATAGCGGGCAACGCCAAGGCCGATCTGGTCGGAGGTCAGCCGGCCGATCGACGAAATCAGCGCATAGGCGGCGACCGTGCGGTTGCGCTGCGCGCTGATCAGGCTGACCCGGCTGTTGACCAGATCGAACTGCGCGTTCAGCACGTCGAGCGTCGTACGCTGGCCGACGCGCTGCTCTTCGATCACGCCTTCGAGCGCGAGCTGGTTGGCCGCCACCGCGTCCTCGCCGGCCTGGATCGAGGCCTGGGCCGCCTGATACTGGCCCCAGGCCGAGACCACATTGGCGCGGATCCGGTCGCGGGCGACATCGAGCTGGATCTGGGTCTGGCCGAGATCCTCCTTCGCCTGCCGCACGCGGGAGGAGACGGCGCCGCCCTGATAGAGCGGGATCGATACCCGGCCGAAGATGCTGGCGCTGTCGACCGTATCGGTCGTCGGCGAGGACGGCGGACGCCACTGCCGTTGCAGGTCGGCCTCGACCGTCACCGTCGGCAGCAACTCGCCCTCGATGGTCTTGACGCCGAAGGTGCCGGCATCGACCAGATGCTGCGCCGCGAGAATCGAAGGGTGATTGCTGTCGCTGAGTTTCAGCCCCTCGTCGAGCGTGCGCGGCAGGCGGCCATAGATCGAGGTGCGGGCGGACAGCGACTTGGGGTCGGAGCCGACCACCTGGCGATAGATGGCGCGGGCGCTGTTGACATTGGCCAGCGCCAGGTTGAGGTCGGACTGCGCCTCCGAATAGCGGGCGCGGGCCTGCGACACGTCGGTGCGGGTGCCCTCGCCCACTTCGAAGCGATCCTGCGCCGCGCGCACCTGTTCGGACAGGAAGGCAAGGCTGCTGCGCCGCAGCGACACGATGGCGGTGGTGCTGATCACATCCATATAGGCGGTGGCCGCATCCAGCAGCACCGCCTGCTCGGTCGCCCGCAGGCTCTCGCGCTCGGCCCGCACCACGGCCTCGGCCTGGCGAACCGAATTCACCGTGCGGAAGCCGCGAAACAGCGCCTGCGACAGCGATATGCCGGCCGATGCGGTGTTCCTGTAGCGCGAGCCGCCCGGATCGGTGTGGGAATATTGCGAGCCGACGTCGATCCGGCCGAAGATCTGCGGCCGCCAACCGGACAGTGCCTGCGGCACCGACTCATTGACCGAACGCAGCGCCGCCCGCGCCGCGTTCAGTGTCGGATTGTCGGAATAAGCCTGCGCCAGCGCGTCGTCGATCGACTGCGCCTGCGCCGTCGCGGGAACGCCAGCGACTGCCGCCGCAAGCGCGGCCGCGAAGAGCCATGAACCCGTCCGCTTCACCTTGAACACCCCTGTACAACTCCGCGGCGGCCGCACCGGCACCCGTGCCGACGGCCGACCTGTGTTTGACGCCGGTTCCGCGATCCCTGCTCGCGGCCCATTTGCCTCTGCCTGTCGGGATCCGCGACGTTCCGGCCCCATGGGCCTGCGTCGCTTATCGATCCCCGTTCGTTGCGGCCGCTGGTGTTCCGGCCTCAGTCATCTTCTGTTGTTGTTCTTGTTTTTATTGCCGTTCCTGTCGTCGGCCGTCGTGCCGCCGTCGCTTCCGGTCCTGCACCCGTCAGCCCCTCCCGCAGCAGGCGAGCCAAGGCAGACCGATCATCTGACCTTTCGCGCCAGTCGTCAGTCGGATGTGTACTGTTATCTCCAGTCCGGCGCGACACAACCGCCGAAAAGTAACGAAAGGCGCATTCGCGGCCGAATGCGACCTCTTGGCAACACATGTGCCGGAAAATCACGCAGGGGCAAGCGAAAAGGGGGGCAAGGGAAAAGGCGGCAAGGGAAAGCGGCAAGGGAAAGCGGCAAACGAAAAGGCCGCGCGGACATCCGTCCGGCGCGGCCTCAGACTGCTCACGAAGGTCGGTAGAACCCCGTCAGAACACGAAAGTCTTCTCCCGCGCGAAGCCAGGCAGCAGCCGGGCCGAGGCATTGAAGGCGAAGCGCCCGGAAACCGCATCCCCGGAGCGGACATGGAGCTCGGCCTGGCCCGCACCGCCAAGGCCGCGCACCGCCACCAGCCGGCCGCCATCCTTGAGCTGCGCCGTCAGCGCCTCCGGCAGCACCTCGATGGCGCCGTCGACGAAGATCACGTCATAGGGCCCCTCGGAAGCGCCGCCCTTGACGAGG
The DNA here is from genome assembly GCF_900185745.1 of Stappia sp. TSB10GB4. Lineage (NCBI taxonomy): Bacteria > Pseudomonadati > Pseudomonadota > Alphaproteobacteria > Hyphomicrobiales > Stappiaceae > Stappia > Stappia sp. TSB10GB4. Next base: position 23,402 of record NZ_FYAV01000073.1, read on the forward strand.
TCGCCCTCGATCACCGCGGCGTTCTCGATCCCGAGTTCGACCAGCAGTTCGGACGCGGCCGCCGCGACCGCGCTGTCCGATTCGAGGCCGACCACGGAGCCCGCCAGTTGCGCGAAGACCGCGACGCTGTAGCCGGTGCCGCAGCCGACGCACAACACGACTTCGCCAGGCTGGACGGCGGCGAGCTGCACCAACTTGCCGAAGACATGCGGCTTCATCAGGTAGCGGCTTGCGCTCCCCTCGCCGGCAACGAGGACGTCCTGGTCGCTATAGGCGATGCAGCGCCGGGAGGCCGGCACGAAGCGTTCGCGCGGCACGCTCTCCATGGCGTCAAGAACCCGCAGGTCGGTGACGTCGTTGGTCCGTAGCTGGTTGTCCACCATATGGGTGCGGACCTGCTCGTAATCGCCCATTGCACGCCTCTTCGCATTGTCGGGCCGGCCCGCTTGCGGCACGCCAGCGGCCTCAACGCCCGTATCGCCGAGCCCGGAACTCCTCATGCGGTTCCTTACCGGGGTCCGGCGCGCCTGACAAGCCGCACGCGCGCCGCAGTCCGCCTTCCTCGTCCCCCGCGTCATAACGATGCGATCACGCCCTGCAACCGAAGATAGAAAACAGACAAGCCGGCGCACCGATCTCCGCAACACCCCCGCGGTATCGGCCGTCGAACATCGATATTCGAGGGCAAGAACAGGGCTCGAACTGAGAGCCCCGACAGTCAGGGCCCCGACAGTCAGGGCGCCGACAGTCAGGGCGCAGGCAGTCAGGGCGCAGGCAGTCAGGGCGCAGACAGGCGGCCGGTTCGCGGACCGGTTTCGCCTTACCCCTGGAGTCGCCGCCCCGAGGGAGCGCGTCAATGCTGTTTGGGGATCCGCACGACAAGACGCCCGCGCAGTCGGGCTGGTCGATCGACTGGCGTTTCGACCAGTTGCTGCTGAAGCTGGGGCGCCACGACCAGATCCGGCTCGCCAAGGGGCTGGCCGCGCGCAGATTCGGCAGCCGCGACCTCGCCCGCCTGACCCGCGAGCAGAAGGCCCTGCTGATTCCGGACTGCGAACGCGAACTCGTCGTCGCCATCGCGCTGAAGAGCCGCCGGCCCTATGGCCGGGATGGCCGCCTGCCGCGCCAGCGCCCGCGCCGCCGTCACCGGCTGCTTGGCGGCTTGAACGGAAGATCGTCCAGCGTCATGCCGGAATAGACCTTCAGCCAGTAGAAGGCGGCGAAGACCACCGCCGCCACGGCGGTGGTGATCAAGGCCTTGCGCAGAAGCTGCGGCCGCATCGGAGCGCTGGACACGGTGCCCGGCGACACCTCTCCGCCCTCCTCCTGCGTCACCACGCCGATCGGCAGGATCGCGAAGAGGATGATCCACCAGATGACGAAATAGATCGCGAGCGAGGATACCAGAGACACCGTCTTGCCTTTTCGAAGATCTGTTGCCGTCGCGGCGCCGGCCGGTCGTCAGACCTGCTCCAGCTCCACCAGCGTACCATTGAAATCCTTCGGATGCAGGAACAGCACCGGCTTGCCATGGGCGCCGATCTTCGGCTCGCCCGTGCCCAGCACCCGCGCCCCCTTTTCCACCAGCCGGTCGCGGGCGGCGAGAATGTCCTCCACCTCGTAGCAGACATGATGGATGCCGCCGGAGGGGTTGCGCTCCAGGAAGGCATTGATCGGCGAGTTGTCGCCAAGCGCTTCCAGCAGCTCGATCTTGGTGTTGGGCAGCTCGATGAACACCACCGTCACGCCGTGGTCCGGCTCGGCCTGCGGCTGCGACACCCGCGCGCCCAGCGTGTCGCGATAGGTGGCGGTCGCCGCCGCAAGGTCCGGCACGGCGATGGCCACATGGTTCAGGCGTCCGATCATCAGCTTCCCTCCACGACAGACGAGCGCCGGCCAACCGGCCGGCTGCGTCACTCATGACGCATGGCGGGCGCGCCCGCCACCCGTCAATTGGTCACACGCGCTGAACCAGCGCCTCGGTCAGCGGCTTCTTGCCCCAGCAGTCGCGCACCGCCGCGCGCGCCGCCCGCCGCGCCGCCTCGGCGACGAGATCGTCGTCCTTGCGCCGGTTCTTCGGAATGCTGTCCAGCGCCGACATCACCTCGTCGATGACGATGTCCTCCAGGTCGTCGCCGTCGCGGTCGGTCTCCGGCAGGCCGAACAGCGACACCATCGGCTCGCCGATCAGCGTGCCCTTGGCATCGATCACGACGCAGACGGTGACGGCGCCGGCGAAGGACAGCTTGCGCCGCTCGTTGACGCCCATCTCCTCCGGGTCGCCATAGAGCAGCCCGTCCTTGACCGTGATGCCGGTCGGCACCTCGTCCACCACCGTCAGCTTGCCCGGCGCCAGCCGGACAATGTCGCCGTTGCGGGCGATCAGCGTGTTCTTGATGCCGTAGCGCAGCGCCAGGTCCCGGTGCGCCTTCAGGTGCACCGCCTCGCCATGGGCGGGAATCAGCGCCTTCGGCTTGACCAGGTCGTAGAGCTGGACCAGCTCGTCCTGGCGCGGATGGCCGGACACATGGACGAGCGCGTCGCGGTCGGTGACGATCTCCACCTCCGCCTCGGCCAGCCGGTTGGCGATCGCCCCCACCGCCTTCTCGTTGCCGGGGATCGTGCGCGAGGAGAAGATCACCATATCGCCCTTCGACAGCGCCACGTTGCGATGGTCGCCGGCGGCGATGCGGGCGAGCGCCGCCCGCTCCTCGCCCTGGCTGCCGGTGATCAGCAGCAGGACCCGCTCGGGCGGCAGGTAGCCGTAGGCATCCTCGGAAAGGAAGGCCGGCAGGTCGTCGAGATAGCCGAGTTCGCGCGAGACCTCGATGGTCCGCTGCATCGAGCGGCCCATCACCACCACGTCGCGCTCGGCCTGCTGCGCGGCGAGCGCGACCGAGCGGATGCGCGCGACGTTGGAGGCGAAGGTGGTCACCGCGACGCGGCGTTTCGCCTTGCGGATCACCTTGGCAAGCCCCGTGGCGACGTCCGCCTCGCTCGGGCTCGATCCCTCGCGCGGCGCGTTGGTGCTGTCGCAGATCAGTGCGACGACGCCCTCGCGGCCGATCTCGGCGAGCCGCTCGGTATCGATCGGCTTGCCGATGCCCGGCGTCGGGTCGATCTTCCAGTCGCCCGAATGCAGCACCGTGCCGGCCGGGCTGCGGATCGCCAGCGCGCAGGGCTCGGGAATCGAGTGCGACATGGCGACGAACTCGACCTCGAACGGGCCGATCTCCACCCGCGCGCCCTGCTCCACCACCGTCACCGGGATCTTGCCGGCGCCCGGCTCGCTTGCCGCCTTCGCCTCCAGCAGAGCCGCCGTGAAGGCGGTCATGTAGAGCGGCGCCTTCAGCCGCGGCCACAGATGCACGATGGCGCCGTAATGGTCCTCATGCGCGTGGGTGATGACGATGCCGTCGAGCCGGTCGAGCTCTTCCTCGATGAAGCGGATGTCCGGCACGACGATGTCGACGCCGGGAAGGTCCGGCCCGGCAAAGGTGACGCCGCAGTCGACCATCAGCCAGCGGCGATCATGGGCCGGGCCGAAGCCGTAAAGCGCCATGTTCATGCCGATCTCACCGAGGCCGCCGAGCGCGACAAAAACGAGTTCGTTGGGGTCTGCCGCCTTTTTGGCCGCCATTCCATACTCCTGTCCGGATCGGACAGCGGCCGTCCTTGCGGATCCGCGCCCTGCCGCCGGTCTTCCAAAATGCCGATATGGACCATCCGCCGGATGCGGACAGCCTGGTCTCGCGGGACAGTTCACCGGCAGGGCTTCCGCGACAGGCCCGCCTGCAATCTCGTCGTCAGCCGGCCGTTCTGCCGGCGGCGGAGGTGCGAAGCGCCGCGCCATCGAAGAAGACGTCGCCGGCGGCGATCGTCTGCCTCGTGTCGCCGGCTTCCAGCACCAGCCGCCCGTCCGGGTCGAGCCCGGCAAAAATCCCGTTGAGCTCCCGGTCCTCCAGCCGCACCCGGATCGGCGCGCCGATGCCGACAGCCCGGCGGCGCCAGTCGTCGAGGCACAGCGAGAACGGCTCCTCGCGCCAGCGCATCATGTAGCGCTCGACGCTCGCCGCGAGCGCGGCGAAGGCCCGCTCGAGGTGGACCGGAAAGCCGAGCCCGGCAAGGTTCGCCGCATTGTAGTCCGGCAGCTCCGGATGATGCGCAAGGTTGAGCCCGAAGCCGCATACCACCGCACGCCGCCCGTCCGCAAGCAGTGTCGCCTCAAGCAGGATGCCGGAGATCTTGGCGCCGTCCACCAAAAGGTCGTTCGGCCACTTCAGCCGGACCAGCCCATAGGAGCCGGTCATCGCGTCGACCGCCTCGGCGAGCGCCAGCGCCGCGACCAGCGGAAACTGGCCGATGCGCTCCGCCGGCATCGGATCGATGGTCAGCAGCGAGGCATAGAGATTGCCCGGCTCAGACACCCAGGGCCGCGCCCGCCGGCCCCGGCCCGAGGTCTGGCGGCCGGCAAGGACCCAGAGGTTTCCCGGATCGCCCTCGCCTGCCGCGGCCAGGGCCGCGCTGTTGGTCGACCCAAGCTCCGCATGGGCGGCAACGCGGTATCCCGCGACGCCGGCAACCTCGCGAACCCGGCCGTCGAAGGCGAGCATGCTCAGAACAGCGTCCCCGCCGCCGCGCCGACCATCTCCACCACCGGTCCGGCAAAGACGATGAACAGCACCACGAAGGCGGTCGACAGGCCGAGGGTGAACTTCAGCTCCACCGGCATCGGCAGGAACTGGCGCGCCGGCTCGTCGAAGAACATCACCTTGAAGATGCGCAGGTAGTAATAGGCCCCCACCACCGAGGCGAGAACACCGATCACCGCCAGCGGATAGAGCCCCGCCTCGACCGCCGCCAGGAACACGTAGAACTTGGCGAAGAAGCCGATGAACGGCGGAATGCCGGCCAGCGAGAACATCAGGATGCCGAGCAGCACCGCCATCGGCAGGTTGGTGCGCGACAGGCCGGCAAGGTCGGAAATCTCCTCGACCATGCCCTCCTTGCGCCGCATCGACAGGATGCAGGCGAAGGCGCCGAGCGTCATCACCAGATAGGCGGTCATGTAGATCATCACGCCCTCGACGCCGGCCTTGGTGCCGGCGGCAAGGCCGACCAGCGCGAAGCCCATATGGCCGATCGAGGAATAGGCCATCAGCCGCTTGATGTTCTTCTGGCCGATCGCGGCGAAGGCGCCGAGCGCCATCGAGGCGATGGAGATGAAGACGACGATCTGCTGCCAGTCGCGGGTCACCGGCTCGAACGCCTCGATGACGACGCGGGTCAAGAGGCCCATGGCGGCGATCTTCGGCGCCGCCGCGAAGAAGGCGGTCACCGGCGTCGGCGCGCCCTCGTAGACGTCCGGCGTCCACATGTGGAACGGCACCGCCGAGATCTTGAAGGCAAGGCCGGCCAGGATGAAGACGAGGCCGAAGATCAGGCCGAGCGAGGAGCCGCCCTGCGCCGCGATGGCGGCGGCGATGGCGGCAAAGCCGGTCTGGCCGGTGAAGCCGTAGACCAGCGACATGCCGTAGAGCAGCATGCCGGAGGAGACCGAGCCGAGGACGAAATATTTCAGGCCCGCCTCGGTGGAGCGGACGCTGTCGCGGTTGAAGGCGGCGATCACATAGAGCGCCAGCGACGACAGTTCGAGGCCGAGATAGAGCGTGATCAGGTCGTTGGCCGACAGCATCAAGAGCATGCCGAGCGTCGACAGCACGATCAGCACCGGATACTCGAAGCGCTCGAAATTCTCGTTGCGGGCGAAGGCCACCGACATGGCGATGGCGAAGCCCGAGCCGACCAGCGTCAGCAGCTTGAGATAGCGGGCGAAGCCGTCCAGCACGAAGGCGCCGTGGAAGGTCGTCGTCGCGGTGATGCCGAACTGCGCCGGCAGCAGCAGCGGCAGCGCCGCCACCGCCAGCAGCGCCACCGACAGCGCGGTCACGTAAGGCGTGATCCTGCGGCCACCGAACACGCCGATCATCAAGAGCGCCAGCGCACCTGCGGCGAGGAACAGCTCCGGCAGCGCGGGCGACAGATCCGGGAGTTGGGAATAGGCGGTCATGGCGTCTTTCGTCCTCGGGACCTTACTGCACCAGCATGGCGGTCGAGTGGGCCGCCTCGATCGCGGCGTGGTATTTCGTCACGAGCGCCCCCACCGAGGCGGCCGTGGCATCCAGGATCGGCGAGGGATAGAAGCCGAACAGGATGGTCAGGATGATCATCGGAACCAGGATCACCTTCTCGCGCAGCGTCAGGTCGGTGATCGACTTCAGGCTCTCCTTGTCGAGCGCGCCGAACACCACGCGCCGGTAGAGGTAGAGCGCATAGGCGGCCGACAGGATGACGCCGGAGGTCGCGAGCAGCGCCACCCAGGTGTTGACCTGGAACGCGCCCATCAGCGTCAGGAACTCGCCGACGAAACCGCTGGTGCCCGGCAGGCCGACATTGGCCATGGTGAAGATCAGGAAGGCCACCGCGTAGAACGGCATCCGGTTGACCAGGCCGCCATAGGCGGAGATGTCGCGGGTGTGCATGCGGTCGTAGATGACGCCGACGCACAGGAACAGCGCGCCGGAGACGATGCCGTGCGACAGCATCTGGAACAGCGCGCCCTGCACGCCCTGCTCGGTCATGGTGAAGATGCCCATGGTGACATAGCCCATGTGCGCCACCGAGGAATAGGCGATCAGCTTCTTGATGTCCTCCTGGGCGAGCGCCACCAGCGAGGTGTAGACGATCGCAACCACCGACAGCGTGAACACCAGCGGCGCGAACATCTCGCTCGCCAGCGGGAACATCGGCAGCGAGAACCGCAGGAAGCCGTAGCCGCCCATCTTCAGCAGGATCGCCGCCAGGATGACCGAGCCGGCCGTCGGCGCCTCGACATGCGCATCCGGCAGCCAGGTGTGCACCGGCCACATCGGCATCTTCACCGCGAAGGAGGCGAAGAAGGCCAGCCACAGCCAGGTCTGCATGCTTCCGGGGAAGCCATGCGCCATCAGCGTCGGGATATCGGTGGTGCCGGCATCCCAGTACATCGCCATCAGCGCGATCAGCATCAGCACCGAGCCGAGCAGCGTGTAGAGGAAGAACTTGTAGCTGGCATAGACGCGCCGCTTGCCGCCCCACACGCCGATGATCAGGAACATCGGGATCAGGCTGGCCTCGAAGAACACATAGAACATCACCAGGTCCAGCGCGCAGAACACGCCGATCATCAGCGTTTCCAGCACCAGGAAGGCGACCATGTATTCCTTCACGCGCAACTGCACGCTCTGCCAGCTCGCCAGGATGCAGAAGGGCATCAGGAAGGTGGTGAGGATGACGAACAGCATGGAAATGCCGTCGACGCCCATGCGGTAGCCGATGCTGCCGCCGAGCCACTCGCCGCTCTCCTGGAACTGGAAGCCCGGATTGCCCTTGTCGAAGCCGCCCCAGATGAACAGCGACACGATGAAGGTGAACACGGTGGTGATCAGCGCCACGCGGCGCATGTTCTCCTTCGCCCCCACGTCCTCGCCGCGGACCAGCAGGATGAAGAAGACGCCGACCAGCGGAAGGAAGGTCGTGATCGAAAGAAGCGGCCAGTTGCTCATCAGTGAGCGCCCCCGACGGAGAACATGGACCAGGTGATCAGCGCGGCGACGCCGATCAGCATGGCGAATGCGTAGTGATAGAGATACCCGGTCTGCAGGCGCACGGCCCAGGAACTGACATCCTGGACCCGGGCAGCGATGCCGTCCGGCCCGAGCCGGTCGATCGTCGCCTCGTCGCCCTTCTTCCAGAGCTGGCGACCGAGCCACATGGCGGGCCGGACGAAGATCACGTCATAGAGCTCGTCGAAGTACCACTTGTTCAAGAGGAAGCGGTACAGGCCGTCGTGACGCTCGGCGAGCCGCCGCGGGATCTCCGGCGAGCGGATGTAGAACAGCCAGGCGACGGCGAACCCGCCGACCATCATCACGAAGGGCGAGGCCTTCACCCACAGCGGCACCTCGTGGATGTCGTGCAGGATGTGGTTCTCCTCGGAGGTGAACAGCGCCCCCTTCCAGAAGCCCTCATAGCCATCGCCCATGAACACACCGGCGAAGACAAGGCCCGCGAACACCGCGCCGACCGCGAGGATCATCAGGGGCACGGTCATCACCAGCGGGCTCTCGTGCACATGCTTCATCACGTCGACGGAGGCGCGCGGCTTGCCGTGGAAGGTCATGAAGGCCAGGCGCCAGGAGTAGAACGAGGTCAGGCCCGCCGCCACGACCGTCAGCCAGAAGCCGTACTGGGCGAAGGCGTTGTGGCCGACATAGGCCGCCTCGATGACGCCGTCCTTGGAGAAGAAGCCGGCGGTCAGCGGGAAGCCGGTCAGCGCCAGCGTGCCGATCACCATCATCCAGTAGGTCAGCGGGATGTGCTTGGCGAGGCCGCCCATCTTGCGCATGTCCTGCTCGTTCGACACGGCATGGATCACCGAGCCGGCGCCGAGGAACAGCAGCGCCTTGAAGAAGGCATGCGTGAACAGGTGGAAGATCGCGATAGAATAGGCCCCGACGCCGAGCGCGACGAACATGTAGCCGAGCTGCGAGCAGGTCGAATAGGCGATCACCCGCTTGATGTCGTTCTGGACGAGGCCGACGGTCGCCGCGAAGAACGCCGTCGTCGCGCCGAAGAAGGTCACCACGGTCAGCGCGGTGTGCGACAGTTCGAACACCGGCGACAGGCGCGCCACCATGAACACGCCCGCCGTCACCATGGTGGCGGCGTGGATCAGCGCGGAGACCGGCGTCGGGCCCTCCATCGCGTCCGGCAGCCAGGTGTGCAGCAGGAACTGCGCCGACTTGCCCATGGCGCCCATGAACAGCAGCAGGCAGGTGACGGTCAGCGCCGTGTCCTGGGTGAGCTGATAGCCGAGGAAGCTCAGCACCACCTGCGGCTCGCCGGCGGCGAAGCCCTGGGCATTGGCGAAGATCGCGTCGTAATCGGTGGAATTGAACAGGACGAAGATGCCGAAGATGCCGAGGATGAAGCCGAAGTCGCCGACGCGGTTGACGATGAAGGCCTTCATCGCCGCCGCATTGGCCGACGGCTTCTGATACCAGAAGCCGATCAGCAGATAGGAGGCAAGGCCGACGCCCTCCCAGCCGAAGAACATCTGCAGCAGGTTGTCGGAGGTCACCAGCGTCAGCATCGCGAAGGTGAACAGAGACAGATAGGCGAAGAAGCGCGGCCGGTGCGGATCGTGGTGCATGTAGCCGATGGAGTAGACATGCACGAGCGCGGACACCGTGTTGACCACCACCAGCATGACGGCGGTCAACGTGTCGACGCGGATCGTCCACTCCACGTCCAGCGCGCCGGAGGTCATCCAGCGCATCACCGGTTCCTTGACCACGGCGGTGTCGCCGTAGCCGATGGAGATGAAGCCGATCCACGACAGGATCGCCGCGACGATCAACAGGCCGGAGGTGATGTATTCGCTCGCCTTGGCGCCGATCATCCGGCCGAACAGGCCGGCGATCAGGAAGCCGATCAGGGGCAGAAAGACGATAAGCTGGTACATCCTGCCCTTACCCCTTCATCATGTTGACGTCTTCAACCGCGATCGAGCCGCGGTTGCGGTAGAACACCACCAGGATCGCAAGGCCGATGGCCGCCTCGGCGGCGGCGACGGTCAGCACCAGCAGCGCGAAGACCTGCCCGACCAGATCGCCGAGGAACGCCGAGAAGGCGACCAGGTTGATGTTGACGGAGAGCAGCAGGAGCTCCACCGACATCAGGATGACGATCACGTTCTTGCGGTTCAGGAAGATGCCGAAGATTCCGATGGTGAACAGAATCGCGGCGACCGCCAGATAGTGTGACAGACCGATTTCCATGGGCGCCTCGTGATGCTCCCCCGAGTGAGACCTTCGGCGCACGGCCCGGGCGGGCGCGCACCGTGAATGCGAGTGGTGGGATCCTCAGATCCCCTTGCCGGTTTCGACCTTGCGCACCTCGACCGACGCCTCGCGCGTGCGGCCGACCTGCGCCGAGATGTCCTGCCGCCGGACGCCCTTCCTGTGGTGCAGCGTCAGCACGATGGCGCCGATCATCGCCACCAGCAGGATCAGGCCGGCCGTCTGGAAGAACAGGATGTAGCGGGTGTAGATCAGCTCGCCGAGGGCGCGGATGTTCGACATGTCGGCGGGCAGCGGCGCGGGCGCTGCCGCGGTGCCGGCGATCTCCGGCGAGATCACCCAGGCGCCGAGCACGAACAGCAGCTCGGCCAGCAGGATCAGCCCGATCAGCCCGCCCACCGGCATGTATTGCAGGAAGCCCTGGCGCATCTCGACGAAATCGACGTCGAGCATCATCACCACGAACAGGAACAGCACCATCACCGCGCCGACATAGACGACGATCAGCAGCATCGCCAGGAACTCGGCCCCGAGCAGGATGAACAGGCCGGCGGCGTTGAAGAAGGCGAGAATCAGGAACAGGACGGAGTGGACCGGATTGCGCGAGGCGATGACCATGAAGGCCGACGCCACGGCAACCGTGGCGAAGAGATAGAAGAAGATGGCTTGCAGGACCATGTCGCGGTGTGCCCCCGTCGTCCCCGTTTAAGTCGCAGCCGCTTCGCGGCTCCAGTTGAATGGCGTGTCCGGCGCGGGTCGGCCTCGTCTTAGACCACGGGCCGCGCGCCGTCCACTCCTCGCGCCTCAGCGATAAGGCGCGTCCATCGCGATGTTGCTGGCGATCTCCCGCTCCCAACGGTCGCCGTTCGCCAGCAGCTTGTCCTTGTCGTAGTAGAGTTCCTCGCGCGTCTCGGTGGCGAACTCGAAGTTCGGTCCCTCGACGATGGCATCCACCGGACAGGCCTCCTGGCAGAAGCCGCAATAGATGCACTTGACCATGTCGATATCGTAACGGGTCGTGCGCCGCGTGCCGTCGTTGCGGCGCGGGCCAGCCTCGATGGTGATTGCCTGGGCCGGGCAGATCGCCTCGCACAGCTTGCAGGCGATGCAGCGCTCCTCGCCGTTCGGATAGCGGCGCAGCGCGTGCTCGCCGCGGAAGCGCGGGCTCACCGGCCCCTTCTCGAACGGGTAGTTGATCGTCGGCTTCGGCTTGAAGAAGTAGCGCATCGCCAGGAAGAAGGCCGAGACGAACTCCTTCAGCAGAAGCGATTTTGCCGCCTGTTGCAGTGCCATGGCGTCGAGCCCCGTGGTTACGTTTTCCTCTGGCCCCGCATCGGTCCCGCGAGCCTTTCGCAAAGGCGCGGACCGCGAGCGGCCAAATCCTTGAACTGCGCCGGCATGCCGTCCCCGGCCGCCGGCTCGAAACTTTCGCCCGCCTATCCGGCGAGCGCGCTGCCGGCGAGGTATCCGACCACCGGAAACCCGACCAGCGAGAAGGCCATCACCAGGATCTGGATCTGGCCCATGTAGCGACCGAGCAGGCTGTCGCGCCCGCCCTGCTGCCGCTTCTGTCGCTCCGCCGCCGCCCGCAACACGCCGACGACGATCTTGTAGTCGATCCAGCCCACATAGAGGCCGATGGCGGCACCGATCAGTCCGGCTATCGAGACCGACATGCCGCCCTCCCCTTGCGTGGCCGTTACGCGCCGGTCGGCGCCCAACCCATCGCCATCAGCACCGCCGCGACGATGAACACCATGGCCAGCGACAGCGGCAGGAACACCTTCCAGCCGAGGCGCATCAACTGGTCGTAGCGGTAGCGCGGGACCATCGCCTTGACCATCGCGAACATGAAGAACACCAGCAGCGACTTCAGCAGGAACCAGACGAAGCCCGGCACCCAGGTGAACGGCGCGAAGTCCAGCGGCGGCAGCCAGCCGCCCATGAACAGGATGGTCGTCAGCGCGCACATCAGCGCGATCGACACATACTCGCCGAGCATGAACATCATGTAGGGCGTGGAGCCGTACTCGACCATGAAGCCGGCGACCAGCTCGGACTCGGCCTCGGCAAGGTCGAACGGCGGCCGGTTGGTCTCCGCCAGCGCCGAGATGAAGAAGATCACGAACATCGGGAACAGCGGCAGCCAGTACCAGTTCAGGAAGGCCAGCCACGGCACGCCGAGCGCGCTGGCAAGGCCGGTTTCCTGCGCCCGGACGATGTCCGACAGGTTCAGCGAGCCGACGCACAGGAGCACCGTCACGATGACGAAGCCGATCGACACCTCGTAGGAGACCATCTGCGCCGCCGAGCGCAGCGCCGACAGGAACGGATATTTCGAGTTCGAGGCCCAGCCGCCGATGATGATGCCGTAGACGCCGAGCGAGGAGATCGCGAGGATGAACAGGATGCCGACATTGATGTCGGCGATCACCCAGCCCTCGGCGACCGGCACCACCGCCCAGGCGGTCAGCGCCAGCGTCACGGTGACCAGCGGCGCCAGCAGGAACAGGCCCTTGTTGGCGCCGGCCGGGATCACCGGCTCCTTCAGCACGAATTTCAAAAGGTCGGCAAACGACTGCAGCAGGCCCCAGGGGCCGACCACGTTCGGGCCGCGCCGGATCTGCACCGCCGCCCAGATCTTGCGGTCGGCATACAGGATATAGGCCACGATCAGCAGCAGCGCGACCAAGAGCAGCAGGCTCTGTGCCACCATGATGATCAGCGGGAAGAGGTAATCCGCCCAGAAGTCCGCCATCATTGCCCCCGTTTACTCCGCGGCCTCTGCCGCGCGTGCCTTGGCGAGGGCCGAACACTCGGCCATCGTCGCGGAGGCCCGCGCGATCGGATTGGTAAGGTAGAAGTCGGTGATCGCCGGCTGGAACGCCTCGCCGGTCATCTTGCCGCCGAGCGCGGCCGCCTTCGCGGTGCCCGCGCCGCCATCGCTGTCGATGGCATCGATGCCGGCCATCAGCGGATGCGCCGCATAGAGCGCCTTGCGCAGGTCCTCGAGCGAATCGAACGGCAGCGCCGCGCCGAGCTGGGCCGACAGCGCCCGCAGGATCGCCCAGTCCTCGCGCGCCTCGCCCGGCGGGAAGGCGGCACGCTCGCCGAGCTGCACCCGCCCTTCCGTGTTGACGAAGGTGCCCGACTTCTCGGTATAGGCCGCCCCCGGCAGGATCACGTCGGCGCGATGCGCGCCGCGGTCGCCATGGGTGCCGATATAGACGACGAAGGCCCCGCCAAAGGCGCCCATGTCCATCTCGTCGGCGCCGAGCAGGACCACGACGTCCATCGCGCCCTCGCCGGCCGCCTGCTGGATCGCCGCCGTGCCCTTGCCGCCCTCGCCCGGCACGAAGCCGATGTCGAGGCCGCCGACGCGGGCCGCCGCCGTGTGCAGAACCGAGAAGCCGTTCCAGTCGGGACCGACCGCGCCGACCGACTGCGCCAGCGCGGCCGCCGCCGACAGCACGGCGGCGCCATCGCTGCGCGACAGCGCGCCCTGGCCGACGATGATCAGCGGACGCTCGGCGTCCTTGAGAACCTTTGCGAAACCGTGCTTGCCGGCCACCAGATCCACCAGCGTCTCGGCGCCCGCGCCGAGATAGTTTGCCGGATAGGTCAGGTCGGCCGGCTGGCCGATGACGCCGACGGGGAGCGGGCCCATGCGCATGCGCTTGCGGATGCGCGAATTCAGCACCGGCGCCTCGAGCCGCGGGTTGGAGCCGATGATCAGCACCGCGTCCGCGTCCTCGATGCCCTCGATCGTCGCGTTGAACAGGTAGGAGGACCGGCCGAGCGCCGGATCCAGCGCCGTGCCGTCCTGGCGGCAGTCGAGATTAGCCGAGCCGAGCGCCGTCATCAGGCTCTTCAGCGCGAACATTTCCTCGACGCTGGCGAGATCGCCGGCGATCGCCGCGAGCTTGTCCGGGCTCGACGCCTTGACCCTGGCGGCGATGGCCGCGAAGGCCTCACCCCAGCTCGCCGGGCGCAGCCGGCCGTCGACGCGCACATACGGGCGGTCGAGGCGCTGGGTCTTCAGTCCGTCCCAGATGTAGCGGGTCTTGTCGGAGATCCACTCCTCGTTGACCGCCTCGTTGAGACGCGGCAGCACGCGCATGACCTCGCGGCCGCGGGTGTCGACGCGGATCGCCGAGCCGACCGCGTCCATCACGTCGATGCTCTCGGTCTTCTTCAGCTCCCAGGGCCGGGCCTGGAAGGCATAGGGCTTGTGGGTCAGCGCGCCGACCGGGCACAGGTCAACGACGTTGCCCTGCATTTCCGAGGACAGCGCCTGTTCCAGGTAGGAGGTGATCTCCGCGTCCTCGCCCCGGCCGATCAGGCCGAGATCGGCAACGCCGCAGACCTCCGTGGTGAAACGGACGCAGCGCGTGCAATGGATGCAGCGCGTCATGATCGTCTTCACCAAGGGGCCGATATACTTGTCCTCGACGGCGCGCTTGTTCTCCGCGTAGCGCGAGGAATCGACGCCATAGGCCATCGCCTGGTCCTGCAGGTCGCACTCGCCGCCCTGATCGCAGATCGGGCAGTCGAGCGGATGGTTGATCAGCAGGAATTCCATCACGCCCTCGCGGGCCTTCTTGACCATCGGGGTCTTGGTGAAGACCTCCGGCGGCTCGCCGTTAGGGCCTGGACGCAGGTCGCGCACGTTCATGGCGCAGGAGGCCACCGGCTTCGGCGGTCCGCCCTTCACCTCGACCAGGCACATGCGGCAGTTGCCGGCGATCGACAGCCGGTCGTGGAAACAGAAGCGCGGCACCTCGGCACCCGCCGCCTCGCAAGCCTGCAGCAGCGTGTAGTCCTGCGGAACCTCGATCTCCTTGCCGTCGACAAAGATCGTCTTGTTCATGCCTTGCTGCCCTCGCGGCTTGCCCGCAGCGCCCTTGTTGCGCGCGAACGTGTCGTTCTGTTTCCCGCGGCCATCTCTACGGCCGCCTTACTGTGCCGCCGCCAGCGACTGCGCCGGCTTGCGGCTCTTGGCCACATACTGGTCGATGCGTTCCTCGATCACCGGGCGGAAGTTCTTGATCAATCCCTGGATCGGCCAGGCGGCCGCATCACCGAGGGCACAGATCGTATGGCCTTCCACCTGCTTGGTGACGTCGAAGAGCATGTCGATCTCTTCCTTGGAGGCATTGCCCGCCACCATCCGCTCCATCACCCGCCACATCCAGCCCGTGCCCTCGCGGCACGGGGTGCACTGGCCGCAGCTCTCGTGCTTGTAGAAATACGAGAGCCGGGCAATCGCCTTGATGATGTCGGTGGAGCGGTCCATCACGATCACCGCCGCCGTGCCGAGGCCCGATCCCAGCCCGCGCAGGCTGTCGAAATCCATCGGACAGTCGATGATGTTCTCGGCCGTCACGCAAGGCACCGACGAGCCGCCGGGGATCACCGCGAGCAGGTTGTCCCAGCCGCCGCGAATGCCGCCGCAATGGCGCTCGATCAGCTCGCGGAAGGGGATGCCCATCTCCTCCTCGACCGTGCAGGGACGGTTGACGTGGCCGGAGACGCAGAACAGCTTGGTGCCGGCATTGTTCGGCTTGCCGAGCCCGGCGAACCAGGCAGCGCCGCGGCGCAGGATCGTCGGGGCAACGGCGATCGACTCGACGTTGTTCACCGTCGTCGGGCAACCGTAGAGGCCGACATTGGCCGGGAACGGCGGCTTCAGCCGCGGCTGGCCCTTCTTGCCCTCCAGGCTCTCCAGCAGCGCGGTTTCCTCGCCGCAGATATAGGCGCCGGCGCCGTGATGGACATAGATGTCGAAGTCGTAGCCGTTCTTGTTGTTCTTGCCGATCAGCCCGGCCTCATAGGCCTGGTCGATCGCCGCCTGCAGGCGCTCGCGCTCGCGGATGAACTCGCCGCGCACATAGATGTAGGCGGCGATGGCGCCCATCGCGTAGCCGGCGATCAGACAGCCCTCGACCAAGGTGTGCGGATCGTGGCGCAGGATCTCGCGGTCCTTGCAGGTGCCGGGCTCCGACTCGTCCGCATTGACGACGAGATAGGCCGGACGCCCGTCCGACTCCTTCGGCATGAACGACCACTTGAGTCCGGTCGGGAAGCCCGCGCCGCCGCGCCCGCGCAGGCCCGACGTCTTCATCTCGTTGATGATCCAGTCGCGGCCCTTGTCGATGAGGCCCTTGGTGCCGTCCCAGTGGCCGCGCTGGCGCGCGCCATCGAGGCCCCAGTCGTGCAGGCCGTAGATATTGGTGAAGATCCGGTCCTGATCCTTCAGCATCGCGATCCCCTTCCCTTACGACTCGTTGGTCGGCGCATCGCCGCTGCCGGCGCGCCTGGAGAACTCGGTTTCGCCGCCGGCCGCCAGGATCTTGGCCTGGGCGATCCAGTCCTCGCGGTCGATACGCCCCTTGAACCTCAGCCGTGTGTCGACCCAGGCCTTGTTCTCCTCGGTCCAGGAGGCGATCTGGTCGAAATGATAGACGCCGAGCTCGTTGAGGATGCCCTCGATCTTCGGGCCGACGCCCTTGATCCGCTTCAGATTGTCGGCCGTGCCGCCGCGCGCGCCCTCCAGCAGCTCAGGCCGCGTCTCGCCGGCGACGCCGCCGGCAAGGTCGAGGCTGGTCTGCGGGCTCTCATGGCCCTTGACGGCGGAGATGGGGCGTCCCGCCTCCATCGGCTTGGGTCCCGGATCATCGGCCGGCACGCGCGGAAGCGTCGTCACGATCTCCGGCTTGGCCTCGGGCTTGGCGAGGTCGGCGGGCTTGCCGGGCCGGGGCGCCGGCGCCTTGGTGCTGGGGCTGGTCGCCTCGGCCGCGCCCGGAACGCCGTTATAGTCGCTGCCGCCGGCATTGATCGAGGTACCGGCGAAGGCATGCGAGGCCGCTTCCGCGCCGTTCACCACTGCGGGGAGCGGATCACCGCCGCGGGTCGTGTCGGCAAGGCCGGTCAGCGTCGTCGCGCCGCCCTCCGGCGCGCCGAAGCGGCGGCCGTTCTGCGGGCCCGGCGTCACCTCGCGCCCGGCGGAAATGTCATCGATGAGCTGTTCCAGGCTCTCCGGCGTCAGGTCCTCGTAGGTGTCCTTGAAGATCTGCACCATCGGCGCGTTGACGCAGGCGCCAAGGCACTCGACCTCTTCCCAGGAGAAATCGCCGTCCGCCGACAGCTCGTGCGCATGAGCGGCGATCTTCGACTTGCACACCCGGATCAGGTCTTCGGCGCCGCGCAACTGGCAGGGCGTCGTGCCGCAGACCTGGATATGCGCCTTCTTGCCGACCGGGGCGAGCTGGAACATCGTGTAGAAGGTCGCGACCTCCAGCACGCGGATGTCCGGCATGCCGAGCATTTCGGCGACATAGCGGATCGCCGGCTCGGGCAGCCAGCCGTCATGCTGTTCCTGCGCCCGCCACAGCAGCGGGATCACCGCCGAGGCCTGCCGGCCGTCGGGATAGCGCGCGATGATGTTCCTGGCCCATTCCAGATTGGCCGCCGTGAAGGCGAAGCTCGCGGGCTGCTCAGGGTGAAGGCGACGAACGGCCATTACCGGTCAACCTCTCCGAACACGATGTCGAGGGAGCCGAGCACCGCCGACACGTCGGCCAGTTGGTGTCCACGGCACATGAAATCCATCGCCTGCAGATGGGCAAAGCCGGGGGCCTTGATCTTGCAGCGATAGGGCTTGTTGCTGCCGTCGGCGACGAGATAGACGCCGAACTCGCCCTTCGGCGCCTCGACGGCCGCATAGACCTCGCCTTCCGGCACGCGGTAACCTTCCGTGTAGAGCTTGAAGTGGTGGATCAGCGCTTCCATCGAGCGCTTCATCTCGCCGCGCTTGGGCGGAACCACCTTGCCGTCGACCGACGACACCGGCCCCTTTTCCACCGTCAGCTTCTCCAGGCACTGCTTCATCAGCCGCACCGACTGGCGCATCTCTTCCATGCGGATCAGATAGCGGTCGTAGCAGTCGCCGTTCTTGCCGATCGGGATGTCGAAATCGAGTTCGGCATAGCACTCATAGGGCTGCGCCTTGCGCAGGTCCCAGGCCGCGCCCGACCCGCGCACCATGACGCCGGAGAAGCCGCGCGCCCAGGCGTCCTCCAGCGACACCACGCCGATATCGACGTTGCGCTGCTTGAAGATGCGGTTGTCGGTCAGGAGGCCCTCGATGTCGTCGAGCGTCTGCAGGAACGGATCGCAGAAGTCCCAGATGTCGTCGAGCAGATCCTTCGGCAGGTCCTGGTGCACGCCGCCCGGCCGCACATAGGCGGCATGCATGCGCGAGCCCGAGGCGCGCTCGTAGAACACCATAAGCTCCTCGCGCGGCTCGAAGCCCCACAGCGGCGGGGTCAGCGCGCCGACGTCGAGCGCCTGCGTCGTCACGTTGAGCAGGTGCGACAGCAGCCGGCCGATCTCCGAATAGAGCACGCGGATGAGCTGGCCGCGCTTGGGCACGGTGATGCCGAGCATCTTCTCGACCGCCAGCGCGAAGGCATGCTCCTGGTTCATCGGCGCGACATAGTCGAGCCGGTCGAAATAGGGCACAGCCTGCAGGTAGGTCTTGTGCTCGATCAGCTTCTCGGTGCCGCGATGCAGCAGGCCGATATGCGGATCGACGCGCGTCACCACCTCGCCGTCCAGCTCCAGCACAAGGCGCAGCACGCCGTGCGCCGCCGGATGCTGCGGGCCGAAATTGATGTTGAAGTTGCGGACCTGAGCCTCTGCCATCGGCTGCCTCAATTGGTCTTGGCTTTTTCGTCGCCGGGCAGGATGTAGTCCGCACCCTCCCAAGGCGACATGAAGTCGAAGTCGCGGAATTCCTGGGTGAGCCGCACCGGCTCATACACCACCCGCTTCTTCTCGTCGTCGTAGCGAACCTCGACATAGCCCGTCAGCGGGAAATCCTTGCGCAGCGGGTGGCCGTCGAAGCCGTAGTCGGTCAGGATGCGGCGCAGGTCCGGATGGCCGGAGAACAGCATGCCATACATGTCATAGGCCTCGCGCTCGAACCATTCCGCGCCGGGGAACACGTCGACGATGGAGGGCACCGGCGTCTCCTCGTCGGCCATCACCTTGACGCGGATGCGCAGGTTCTGCTTCGGCGACAGGAAGTGGTAGACCACGTCGAAGCGGTTGTCCCGCTTCGGCCAGTCGACGCCGCACAGGTCCGTCAGGTTGACGAACTGGCAACTGGAATCGTCGCGCAGGAACCGCACCACCTGGACGATCTCGGAAGCCCGCGCGACGAGCGTCAGCTCCCCATACGCGACCTTGTAGCCGTCGAGGGCATCGCCCAGATGCGCCTGAATGTGTTCGCCAAGCTCGGCGAGCGTCTCGTCCATGATCCTGACCCGTCTAGTCGCTTGCGGGAGGCGCGCCGGCCGGGCCGGCGCTCCGCTGGCGGCGTTCAGCGTTCGATCGTTCCGGTGCGGCGGATCTTCTTCTGCAGCAGAAGAACGCCGTAGAGCAGCGCCTCGGCGGTCGGGGGACAGCCGGGAACATAGATGTCGACCGGCACCACCCGGTCGCAGCCGCGCACCACCGAATAGGAGTAGTGGTAATAGCCGCCGCCATTGGCGCAGGAGCCCATGGAGATGACATAGCGCGGCTCCGGCATCTGGTCATAGACCTTGCGCAGGGCCGGAGCCATCTTGTTGGTCAGCGTGCCGGCGACGATCATCACGTCCGACTGGCGCGGCGAGGCGCGCGGCGCGAAGCCGAAGCGCTCGGCGTCATAGCGCGGCATCGACATCTGCATCATCTCGACCGCGCAGCAGGCGAGACCGAAGGTCATCCACATCAGCGAGCCGGTGCGCGCCCACTGGATCAGATTGTCGGTGGCGGTGACGACGAAGCCCTTGTCGGCCAGTTCGTCGTTGATCTCCATGAAGAACGGATCGTTCGCCCCGACAGGCTTGCCGGTGGCCGGGTCCAGGACGCCCTTCGGGGCCTGGGCGATGAGCGGCTGCTGCGAGGTCAGTCCCATTCCAGGGCCCCCTTCTTCCATTCGTAGATGAAGCCGACGGTCAGCACGCCGAGGAAGGCCATCATCGACCAGAAGCCGTACCAGCCGAGATCGCCGAACGCGACCGCCCAGGGGAACAGGAATGCCACTTCCAGGTCGAAGATGATGAACAGCAGCGCGACCAGATAGAAGCGGATGTCGAACTTCATGCGCGCGTCGTCGAAGGCGTTGAAGCCGCACTCGTAGGCCGACAGCTTTTCCGAATCGGGATTCTTGTAGGCGAGCAGGAACGGCGAAATCAAAAGCGCGAGGCCGATGACGAGCGCAACCCCGATGAAGACGAGGATCGGAACGTAATCTCTCAGGAGCTCTTCCATGTCCTAATGTCCTTCCGCCGGGCCTTTTGCGCCGCGACAGCCTGCGCTGCCTGCGACATTCCCGGCCGCGCGACGCGCAGCCGGTCCCTCTCCCGGCGATTGCGGCGGATGCGCGTGGAGGCACGCTCCCGCCTGTGCCCATGGGGCACGCTTAGCCCACGCTCAATCGCAACGCAAGTCCGACGACGGTGTAATCGAAAGCGGTTTTTTTCGGGCGCGAAAGGCCCCTGCGTCAGTCTTTGCTGGAAAGCGGCGGACCATCGGCAGGCAGGCGCTTTGCGATGGCCGGCCATTCCTCCAGGAAGGCCGCGCGGGCGCGCCGCCCCGGCGAGCCGCGCTCGCGCGTCTCATCCTGCACCAGCCGCACGAAGACCAGCCGCCGCCCGTTCTCCTCGCCCTTCGCCTCGGCCCAGCCGACGAACCAGCCAAAGCCGCGCGAACGGTCGAAGCTGCCGTCGGCGCGCTGCGGATAGGCTCCGCCGGGCTTGCCCGTCAGCGTCCAGCCCTCGCCCGCATCATGCGCCGGCAGCAGGGCTTCGGCCTGCGCCTGCGCGCCCTCCGACAGCGGCAGCGTGCGGTTCAGGAGCCCGGTGAGAAACAGCGCCTGCTCGCGCGCCGAGACCGTCAGCGAGGAGGCGATCCAGGCACGCTCCAACCCGTTGTCCTGCCCCGGATCGCCTGAGAAGTCGGCATTGCCGAAGCCGAGCGCGCGCGTGCGCTGTTCCAGCACCGCATGGCCGAGCTGCCGCGCCATGCGCTGGGAGTACCAGACGACGGAATAGTCCATCCAATGCATGGGATCGACGTCGCCGCGCCAGGGATCGCCGCCCCAGTCGACCTCGCCCTTGGCCCAGGTCCACACCGGCGCATGCGCATCGCTCAGCACGCCTTCCTCGTAGCCGATAGCGGCGAGCGGCACCTTGAAGGTGGAGGCCGGCGTGACGCGAACGGCGCAGTCGCCCTCTTCCAGCAGCACCGCGCGGCTCGCCGATTCGATCACCATCGTGCAAAGGGCGCCCGCCTGCGCCGGCGCTGCAGCCCCTGGAGCGAGAGCCCCCAGAGCCAGAACCGTCAGAACCAGAACCGCGAGTGCCGTGCCCGTGATCCGCGCCATCGCTCTCCCCTCCCCACGTGGTCCGCTTGCTCCCGGCCTTGCAGCCGCACGCAAGCAGCGAAGCGGCCACGCAATTGTTGCGACAATGTGTCCGGGCGCGGCTTGCGCACAGGAGACGCACGAACGTCCGCACGCAAAGTGACGACGCGGCCCGAAGGCCTGTCGGTCGCCCGTGCGTCCGGTCTGGATAAGTCTGGACTGTCAGGAGAAAGAAAAAGGGGCGAGTGGCGCGAGTGACGGGGCTCGAACCCGCGACCTCCGGCGTGACAGGCCGGCACTCTAACCAACTGAGCTACACCCGCTCGCCCGCTTCGCAGTGCTGCGAAAGGCTCCCGTAAAAGGTGAGTGGCGCGAGTGACGGGGCTCGAACCCGCGACCTCCGGCGTGACAGGCCGGCACTCTAACCAACTGAGCTACACCCGCTCACCTCTTGGCGACGCTTGGCCGCCGGGAGTGGCGGTGATGTACGGCGCCCCGCGCGCCAAGTCAAGCGCAAGCGGCCCCGCATGTGACGATTGTGCGAAGTGGCTTGGCCCGCGCCCTCCCCGCTTGTGGAAAACGAAACGGACGCGCCCGGCAAGGCGCGTCCGTTGCAGCGTTCCGTCGCGCTCCGCGCGTGACCGGCGGGCGAAAACCGTTACAGGCTCGCGAGATACTTCATCGGGTCGACCGGCTTGTTGCCCCGGCGCAGCTCGAAGTGGAGCTGCGGCTGGCTGACCGATCCGGTGGACCCGGCCCGGGCGATGGTCTGGCCGCGCTGGACGCTGTCGCCCCGCTTCACCAGCAGCGCGCTGTTATGGGCATAGGCGGAGACCCAGCCGTCGTCGTGACGGATCAGCACCAGGTTGCCGAAGCCTTTCAGCTCGTTGCCCGAGTAGATCACCGTGCCGTTTTCCACCGATTTGATCTCGGTGCCTTCCGGCAGGGCGAGGTTGATGCCGTCATTATGCGCCCCGCCCGGCTTCGGGCCGAACTCGGAGATGATCCGCCCCCGCGCCGGCCAGCGGAACCGCCGCTCGCCATTGGCGGCCGGCGCCGGCTCGCTGTCCTGGGTAACCGCGACCGGCGCCACCGGAGCCGGTTCGCTGCGGGCGACCGCCGGGGTGACCGGCGTCGTCGGAGCGGCGGCGACCGGCTGGGTCGGCCGGCTGGACAGGGCGGAGGGCTTGCTCTTGGGCTGGCTGCCACTGGCCTTGCCAGGCTGCGCCGAGGTCGCGGCGGCGACCCGTGCGCCGGGCTTTGCCTGCGGCCGCGGCGCACTGGCAAGCGTGCCGTTGCCGGAAATCGATCCGGTGACGCCCGGCGAGCCGCCGGCCGCCGGCAGGCGCGTCGGCTGCGCCGGGGCGGCGGCCGCGACATTCGGGGCGCCGTGCACATAGGTCGGGATGGTCACCCGCTGGCCGGCGGCGAAACCGTCGTTCGGCCCGACGCCGTTGATGTCGGCCAGCACGTTCTGGGGAATGCCGTAGCGCCGCGACAGGCCGGAGACCGTATCGCCCTGGCGGGCCGTCACCTGGGTGGCGCCCGCCGTCGTCCAGCCGCGCACCGTGCGCACCGGCGCGCCGTCCGGCGCCGCCGTGGCGCTGGCCGGCAACGAGGCCTGCGCGGGCGCCGGGGCCGTGCTGCGCATCGGAGTGATCGAGCCGGTCGAGACCTGCTGGTTGGCGCCTGGCGGCGGCGGCAGCGTCGACCGCTGCACCGCGCTGGCGCTCTGGCTGGGACCGGCCACCACGCTGTCGTAGCTCGGCTGGGATTTGCTGCCCAGCATCGCGCGCTGATTGTCGGTATTGCCGGTGAAGATCGGCTCCGCGAACCGCTCGACGCCGCCGCTGCAGGCTCCCGCGAGCGCGGCAAGCACGAGCACCACGGCAGTCTGCGCAAGCAGTCGGGATCTGGGGCGAAGAACCTGCATTGTCATGGCGCTACTCGGACTGAAGACACCTGAGTTCATGATGTCGATTAAATGCCGGTAACGTTGATAAAGACTTAAAGTCGCTGCTTCGCCGTAAACCAATTTGCGTTTTGTGCCGGAACTCTCGCACGCGCCCTGCCGCCCCTCGCAGCGCCCAAGCGCGATTACAGCCGGCTGGCGACCCCTTCGACCAGCGGCACGAAGCGCACGTCCGCCAGCACCTTTTCCGACAGCCGGCCGCCCTGTTTCTCCGCCAGCACCAGCCGCTGGATGCTGCCGCTCGGCCCGCGCGGCATGATCAGCTTGCCACCCTCGGCCAGTTGCTCGACCAGCGCGGCGGGGATTTCGGGGCCGGCGGCGGTGACGATGATGCGGTCGAACGGCGCCTGCTCCGCAAGGCCCTCCATGCCGTCGCCGTGATGCACCCGCACCGTGTCGATGCGCAGCGAGGCCAGCCGCTCGCGCGCGAGGTCCACCAGGGTGCGGTAGCGTTCGATGCTGTGCACCTCGCCCGCCATCAGGCCGAGGATCGCCGCCTGGAAGCCGGAGCCGGTGCCGATCTCCAGCACCTTGTGGCCGGGCTGGACGTCCAGCGCATCGGTCATCCGCGCGACGAGGCTCGGCTGCGAGATGGTCTGGCCGCATTCGATGGGAAGCGCGGTGTCCTCGCCCGCGTGGCGCTGCAGCTCGGCCGACAGGAACAGCCGGCGCGGCACCCGCTCCATCGCCGAGAGCAGCCGCGTGTTGCGGATGCCCTGCGAGCGCAGGCGCAGGATCAGCGCGGCGGTCGCCTCGCGGTCGGCCTCCGCCTGCCGCTCGGCGGCGCTGCGCGGGTCCTCGCCATCGGCGGACCAGCCGTTCTCGCGGCCGTCTCCCGTATCGCTCACCAGCCTCTCCTCCCTCGGCCATCGCCGGCCGGGGGCGCGAGACGCGCCGTCAGCCGAGCAGGTCCTTCAGTTCGCCGAGCAGGTCGTGCGCCGTCAAGTCCAGCTTCAGCGGCGTCACCGAAATCCGGTTGTGCGCCATCGCCGAAAGGTCGGTGTCGCGCGGCGGATCCTCCTGGGCGCTGCGGAAGCCGAGCCAGAAATAAGGCACGCCGCGCGCGTCGGTGCGCGCATCGACGCCGAGTTCGCTGACCTTGCGCTTGCCCTGGCGGGTCACCTCGATGCCCTCGACCTCCTCCGCGCGACAGGCCGGGAAGTTGACGTTGAGCAGCGTGTCGGGCGGGAAGCTGAAGCCCAGCAGCCGGTCGATCAGCGCCGGCCCGTGGGCGAGAGCGCAGGAATAGTCGGCCGGCGCCCCCTTCGCCCAGGCGACGCCCTGCGACAGGGCGATGGAGCGCACGCCCATCAGCGTGCCTTCCATGGCGCCGGCAATGGTGCCGGAATAGGTCACGTCGTCGGCCGCGTTCTGCCCGCGGTTGACGCCGGACAGGATCAGGTCCGGCCGCTTGTCGGTCAGGATCTCGCGCACGCCCATGATGACGCAGTCGGTCGGCGTGCCGCGCACGGAGTAGCGGCGATCGCCCATTTCCCGCAGGCGCAGCGGATCATGCAGGGTCAGCGAATGGGCGACGCCCGACTGGTCGGTCTCCGGCGCCACCACCCACACGTCGTCGGTCAGCTCCCGGGCGATCTGTTCCAGCGCGGCGAAGCCGGCCGCGTGGATGCCGTCGTCATTGGTCAGCAGGATACGCATCACAGCCCCTCGATCATGTCGATGCCGCCCATATACGGCCGCAGCGCCTCGGGCACCGTGATGCTGCCGTCGGCGTTCTGGTAGTTTTCGAGCACGGCGATCAGCGCGCGGCCGACGGCAAGGCCGGAGCCGTTCAGCGTGTGGACGAACCTCAGGCCCTTCTCGCCCTGCGGGCGATAGCGCGCGTTCATCCGCCGGGCCTGGAAGTCGCCGCAGACCGAGCAGCTCGAAATCTCGCGATAGGCGTCCTGCCCCGGCAGCCAGACCTCGATGTCATAGGTCTTGCGCGCGCCGAAGCCCATGTCGCCGGCCGACAGCGCCATCACCCGGTAGGGCAGGCCGAGCCGCTTCAGCAC
Organism: Stappia sp. TSB10GB4; assembly: GCF_900185745.1. Lineage (NCBI taxonomy): Bacteria > Pseudomonadati > Pseudomonadota > Alphaproteobacteria > Hyphomicrobiales > Stappiaceae > Stappia > Stappia sp. TSB10GB4. The sequence goes on from NZ_FYAV01000073.1 coordinate 48,704, forward strand.
CTCTTCGGCGCAGCCGGTCATCCGCTCCAGTTCGTCGAGCGAGTCTTCCGCGCGGGTCACCGACACCAGCTCGCATTTCCAGAACTGGTGCTGGCGCAGCATGCCGCGCACGTCGCGCCCGGCCGAGCCGGCTTCCGAGCGGAAGCACGGGGTCAGCGCGGTGACGCGCAAGGGCAGTTCCGCCTCGTCCAGCGTCTCGCCGGCCACCATGTTGGTCAGCGGCACCTCGGCGGTCGGGATCAGCCAGCGCCCGTCGGTGGTCTTGAAAAGGTCCTCGGCGAATTTCGGAAGCTGCGAGGTGCCGTAGAGCGCCTCGTCGCGCACCAGCAGCGGCGGCGACACTTCCATATAGCCGTGCTCGCCGGTCTGCAGGTCCATCATGAACTGGCCGAGCGCCCGCTCCAGCCGGGCAAGCCGGCCCTGCAGCAGGACAAAACGCGCGCCGGCGATGCGCGCGGCCCGCTCGAAGGCAAGGCCCGGCAGCGCGCCGGCGATCTCGAAATGCTCTTTCGGCTGGAAGTCGAAGGCCCGCGGCGTGCCGACACGGCGCACTTCCACATTGTCGCTCTCGTCCTTGCCGTCCGGCACGTCGTCATGCGGCATGTTGGGCAGCACCGACAGGGCATCCTGCAGTTCGGCATCGATCTGCCGCTCCTGCTCCTCGCCCTGCTGGATCTTCGCCTTGAGGCTCGCCACCTCGTCGATCACCGCCTGGGCGGCGGCCTCGTCGCCGGAGGCCTTCGCCTTGCCGATCTCGCGCGAGGCGGCATTGCGCCGCTCCTGCGCCTGTTGCAGCTCGGCGACGAGCGCCCGCCGCCGGTCGTCGATGGCGATCAGCCGCGCCGCCTGCGGCCCCAGCCCGCGCCGGTTCATGGCGCGGTCGAAGGCCGCCGCATTGTCGCGGATCCACTTGATGTCGAACATGAGAAACCCCGGGATAGCTGCCGGCGCGCCGTGATGGCGGATCGTCCGTCGCAGCCCCGGGTCAGGCCTCCGCCTCGGCGGCGGCCTCCCGCTCGGCCCGCTTCTTCTCGACCAGCCTGACGCAGATGATGGACACTTCGTAGAGAAGCAGGGTGGGAAGTGCAAGGCCGATCTGGCTGATCGGGTCCGGCGGGGTCAGCACCGCCGCCGCGACGAAGGCGACGACGATGGCATACTTGCGCTTGGTCCTCAGCCCGTCGGCGCTGACCAGGCCGACACGGCCGAGCAGGGTCAGCAGCACCGGCAACTGGAACACCAGGCCGAAGGCGAAGATCAGCGTCATGATCAGGCCGAGATACTCGCTCACCCGCGCCATGAGCTGGATCTTGGCGGTGCCGCCCGAGCCGTCCTGCTCCATCGACAGGAAGAAGCCCATGGCGAGCGGCATCACCAGGAAGAACACCAGCGAGGCGCCGATGGCGAACAGGATCGGCGTCGCCACCAGGAACGGCAGGAAGGCGCCGCGCTCGTGCTTGTAGAGGCCGGGGGCGACGAACATGTAGAGCTGGCCGGCGATCACCGGGAAGGCGACGAACAGCGCGCCGAAGAAGGCGAGCTTCAACTGGGTGAAGAACAGCTCCTGCGGCGCGGTATAGATCATCTCCACCGGATGGCCGGCGGCATTCTCATACGGGATGATGAGGATGTTGTAGATGTCCTTGGCGAAATAGAAGCACACGAGGAACGCGATCAGCGTCGCCACCACCGACTTCAGCAGCCGGCTGCGCAGTTCGATCAAGTGCTCGATGAGCGGCGCCTTGGAGGCGTCGATGTCTTCCTGGCTCATGCCGTCCTGTCACTCGCCGTGTTGGCCGCCGCCGTATTGGCTGTCGTCGTGTTGGCCGTGTCGCTGTCGGACGGCGTCGCGGCGTCCTGCGCGCTCTCCGAGGCTGCCTCGCCCGAAGCCGCGTTTCCCGGCTTGGCGGTTTCCGCAGCCGGCACCGCTGGCGCGGCGGTCTCCGCCGGCTTCTTCGGCGCCGGTTTCGGCGTCTTGAAATCCGCCTCGATGGACTTCTTGATGTCGCCGAGCGGGTCGAAATTCGCCGCCTTTTCGACCTGCTTCTTCATGTCGGCGATGTCGGCCTGCTGCTCGGCCTCGCGCAAGGCCTCGTTGAAGGTCGACTGGAACTCGCCGGCCATCCGCCGCACCTTGCCGATCGTCTGGCCGAACGTGCGCAGCATGCGCGGCAGGTCCTTCGGTCCCACGACAAGGATCATGACGACCGCGACAACAATCAGTTCCGTCCAGCCGATGTCGAACATCTCGGTCCGTTTTCCGCGCTCGAAAGGTCAGTGTCCGCGTCCACGCGCCGCCCTGACGGGCGGACTGCGGGCCGGTCCCCGGGTGCCGCTGGTGCTCAGCCGGCCTGGGACTTGTCCTCGGACTTGCTGGTGACCACGGTCTCGTCGGCCTTGTGATCGATCGTCTTGCGACTGGCGGTCTCCGCCTCGTCGTCCTCGTTGAGCCCCTTCTTGAAGCTCTTGATGCCCTTGGCGACGTCGCCCATGAGCTCGGAGATCTTGCCGCGGCCGAACAGCAGAACAACGATCACCGCGATGATCAGGATCTGCCAAATGCTGATACCCATACGCCCAACTCCCTGGTCTTCCGGTGCACGCGCCCCGGCGCGGCACTATTGCAACAAAGCGGTCGCCACCGCAACCGAACCCTCGGCCCTATTCCGCGCGCTCGCGCGGGAAGGCGATCACGTCGCGCGCGTCGAGGCGCACCCCGACATCCATGCCGACGGCGAAGCGGCCGCCGTCGCGGATCCTGGCGTGGAGCGGCAGGTCGAGCCCCTCCACCGCCACTTCCACCAGGTCCACCTCGCCGATGAAGCGCCGGCGCGTGATGCGCCCGCGCAGGCCCTCGCCCGGCTCGCCGAGCAGAATACCTTGCGGACGCACGCAGACATCGGCCGCCATGCCCTTGGCAAGGCCGGGCGCGGCGAAGCGGCCGAAGGCGGTCTCCACCTCGTTGTCGCCGGCAACCGCCTCCAGCTCGTTCAGCTCGGAGAAGAACCGCGCGGCGAACATGTCGACCGGCCGGTTGTAGATGTCGTCGGCGCTGCCGACCTGCACCAGGCGGCCCTTGCGCATCAGGGCGATCCGGTCGCCCATGCGCATCGCCTCCTCCGGATCGTGGGTGACCATCACGCAGGTCGCCCGCGTCTCGCGCAGCACCGCCAGCGTCTCGTCGCGCACCGTGTCGCGCAGGCGCCGGTCGAGGCCGGAGAACGGCTCGTCCATCAGCAGCACGCCGGGCCGCGGGGCAATCGCCCGCGCCAGCGCCACGCGCTGCTGCTCGCCGCCCGACAGCGCATGCGGATAGTCGTTGGCATGCGCGGCAAGGCCGACCCTGGTCAGCGCCGTCAGCGCGGTTTTCCGTGCCTCCGCCCGCGCCAGATGGGTCAGGCCGAAGGCGACGTTCTCGGCGATCGTCAGATGCGGGAACAGCGCATAGTCCTGGAACATCAGGCCGACGCCGCGCCGCTCCGGCGGCAGGAACGCCTGCGGCCCCGCAACTTCCCGCTCGTTGATCAGCACCCGCCCGGCCGACTGCCGCTCCACTCCGGCGGCGATCCGCAGCAAGGTGGTCTTGCCGCAGCCGGAATGGCCGAGCAGGCACAGCACCTCGCCCGGCTCCACCGTCAGCGACACCGAGCGCACCGCCGCCAGATGGCCATAGGCATGGCTTACCGCCTCGAAGGCGAGCCGCGCGGCGATCGTCGCGCCGGCGGTGCCACGGGTGCCCCAGCGCGGTGCCGGGGTCTCGGCGGGAAGGGCTTTAGCCGTTGCGGTCATCTGTCGGGTCATCCTCCTGTCGGATCAGGTCGAACAGTTCGTTCTCGTCGATCGGGTCTTCCTCCTCGCGCAGCTCGGAGGAATCGTCGGGCACTGGCACGGTGAAGCCGGCCGGCACGGCGCTGTCGAGCAGGCCCGATCCCTTCAGCTCCTCCAGCCCCGGCAGATCGCCGACCGATGTCAGCATGAAATGCTCCAGGAACGCCTCCGTAGTGCCATAGGTCACCGGCCGTCCCGGCGTCCGGCGCCGCCCGCGCATGCGGATCCAGCCGGTTTCCAGCAGCACGTCGAGCGTGCCCTTGGAGGTCGAAACGCCGCGGATCTCCTCGATCTCCGCCCGCGTCACCGGCTGGTGATAGGCGATGATGGCGAGCGTCTCCAGCGCCGCGCGGGAGAGCTTGCGTTCCTCCACCTGCTCGCGCGACAGCAGATAGGCGAGATCCTCCGCCGTGCGAAAGCCGAACTTGCCGCCGATTTCCACAACATTCACGCCGCGCGTGGCATAGGCGCGGCGCAGCGCCTCTATCAGCGCGGGAACATTGGCACCTAGCGGCAACCTTGCCGCGATCTCCTCGACGCTGAGCAGGTCGCGCGAGGCGAAGAGCAGGGCCTCCACCATGCGCAGTCCGCTGTCGGGCGAGGAATCCGGCATCGCCTGCAGGTCGCCGAGCGGCAGCGCGCCGCCCTCCCCCGCCAGCAATGCGCTCTCGCCCTGTGCTGCCTGCTCCCGGCCGCTCGTCACGTCACGCCTCGTTCTCTCCGCCCTCGCCGGCCGCCGCCCCGCCGTCTCCCGGTTCCCGGTAGCCTGGCTCGCGGTCGCCCGGATCGGGCCGGCGCCGCAGGTAGAGCGGGGCGAAGGGCTCTGCCTGGCGCAATTCCAGCTCGCCCTCGCGCACGAGTTCGAGACTTGCCGAAAAGGTGCTGGCCAGCACCGTGCTCGCCTGGCTGCCGTCACCCATGTATCTTGACAGATAGGCGTCCAGCGGCACCCAGTCCATATGCAATCCGACAATCCGTGTCAGCAGGTCGCGGGCCTCCTGCAGCGACCAGACGGTGCGGCGGAGCACCTGAACGGAGGTAACCGAGGTGCGCTGGCGCTGCGCCGCATAGGCGGTCAGCAGGTCGTAGAGCGTCGCCGACCAGGCGCCGCGCCGGGAAATCGACACCGCCTCGGGCAGGCCGCGGGCGAAGATGTCCCGCCCCAGCCGGTTGCGGTTCATCAGCTTTGCCGCCGCCTGCCGCATCGCCTCCAGCCGGCGCAGGCGGAAGGCGAGCGCGGCCGCCATCTCCTCGCCCGAAAGCTGGTCCTCGTGCTTCTGCTCGGGGATCAGCAGGCGCGACTTGAGATAGGCGAGCCAGGCCGCCATCACCAGATAGTCGGCCGCCAGTTCCAGCCGCAGCCGCCGCGCCTCGGCGACGAAGTCCAGATATTGCTCGACCAAGGCCAGGATCGAGATGCGGGCGAGATCGACCTTCTGCTTGCGGGCGAGCGTCAGCAGCAGGTCGAGCGGCCCTTCGAAGCCGTCGACATCCACCACCAGCGCCGGATCGCTCAACGCGCGGTCTGCCGCGACGCTTGCCGGATCCGGATCCTCGAAAAAGGTGTCCTGCACCCCTGCCCCCAATCGGTTTCCAACCTTTTAGGACAGAGCGCGCGCCTCCGCCAGCAAGGCGTCGAATTCGGCGCGCGCTGCCCGCCGGTCGAGCGGCGCCGGCTGCGGCCTTGCCCGCAGCGCCGCCTGCGCCCGCCGCAGGGGCTCGCCGGTCAATTCCGGGCTGGCATCGGCCACAGCCGTCATCTCGGCCATCTCGCCGTTGCAGTGGAGCGCCATGTCGCACCCGGCGGCAAACAGCCGCCGCACCCGCTGGCCTACCTCGCCGCCGAGCGCCTTCATCGACAGATCGTCGCTCATCAGGAGCCCATCGAAGCCGATGGTCCCGCGAATGATCGTCTCGATCACCGGCGCCGACTGGGTCGCCGGGCGCTCGGGATCGACGGCGGTGAAGATCACATGCGCGGTCATGCCGAGCGGCAGGTCGGCCAGCGCCCGGAACGGCGCGAAATCGGTCTCCTGCAACTCGGCAAGCCCCGCCTCCACCACCGGCAACTCGTAATGGCTGTCGACGCTCGCCCGGCCATGACCGGGCATGTGCTTGATCACCGGCAGCACCCCGGCGGCGAGCAGCCCGTCTGCAAAGGCGCGGCCGATCGCCGCCACATCGTCGGCCGATGCGGCATAGGCGCGGTCGCCGATCGCCGGGCTCGTTTCGGCCACCGGCACGTCGAGGATCGGCGCGCAGTCGACCGTGATGCCCATGCCGATCAGGTCGTCGCCGATCAGCCGGCCGCCCAGGAACGCGGCCCTGAGGCCCGCCTCGCGGTCGCGGGCGAGCAGTTGCCCATAGACCGCGCCGGCCGGATAGTCGCCGACCAGCGGCGGGCGCAGGCGGCGCACCCGCCCGCCTTCCTGGTCGATCAGCACCGGCGCGTCGGCCCGCCCGACGCTCTCGCGGAAGTCGGCGCACAGCGCGGCGATCTGCTCGGACGAGTGGCAGTTGCGGCCGAACAGGATCAGGCCCCAGGGCCGCTCGCACGCCAGGAACGCGCGCTCATCCTCGCTTAAGCCCTGGCCGGCGCATCCGGTGATGAAGGCCTTGGTCATCGGCTGGAAATCCCGTTGTCGTCCGGCCGCCTCAAGGCGTCGGTCATGGGGTGGAAGGCTTGGGCTCGCGAAAACGGGCGGGCCGTTCCCCGGTCCGCCCGTTTGCATGTCTGGCCTCGCTACGGGGCGCGTTCCGTCAGTTGCGGCGCACGAAACAGTCGCCGCCGGCCGACTTCAACCGCTCGCACAGCGAGATGGCGTCGTCGCGCGACGAGGTCGGGATGCGTACCCGGTAGAAGGTGCCGCGGTCGCCGAGATCGGCCTGCTCGATCACCGGCGAGACGCCGCCGAGCACGGAGCCGTAGCGCCGCTGCAGGTCGTTGAAGGCGGTCTGCGCCTGTTCCCGGGTCCGCTGCGACGAGACCTGAACGATATAGGTGCCGGCCGGGATCGTGCCGCCGCTCGCCGCCGGCGTGGAGGCCTGTGTCGCGGGGGCCTGCGTCGCAGGGGCCTGCGTTGCCGCCGGCTGCGGCTGGGCGGGCGCCGGCGTGGTCGGCACGCGCGGGGCCTGCGCCGTCAGGTCCAGCGGCGCCTGCGGGCTGCG
>NZ_FYAV01000078.1:0-997 GCF_900185745.1 Stappia sp. TSB10GB4
AAGGAAGCGGCAGGGACCCTGATGACGACGGGCGAAAGCCCAACCCCGGTCCGGTCGCCTGCCACTGGTCTCCCGGCGGTTCAGGCCGGGAGACCGCCCAAACTCTACCACCTCTTCAGACGAACAATCCCGGGCAAGCGAAGCGCGACCCGGGACCGGAGAGCCGAGGGCCTGACGGCAACGCTCCCGGCCGTCCTCACGACCGCCGTGGCTCCCCGGTCCCGGATCATCGGCCTTCGGCCTCGTCCGGGAAGACGCAAAGGAGAGGGTGGAGCGACAGACACCTGCTGAGGGTGCCTCTGGCTCCCGGCTCGCGCTGGCGCGCGTCCGGGACGACGGCCTGAGAAAATGGCACCGCCCCTCGACGTCCTCCCGGACGCACCGCCCCCTCGGTTCGTCATCCCGGGCAAGCGAAGCGCGACCCGTATGTGGACGGCCCCCTGAGGGCAAGCGATTAGTTGAGGCTCGCTCGGATCGACAGCGGTTCGTATGTCCGGCCTGTTTCGGCGGCATGGTGAACCGCCATGGCCCAAGATGGGTTGCGCGTGGGGCGGCGCCTAACGGAACCACGGCCTCGACGGCCGGTCGGGTCGCACGGCGTGTCCGCCTCACGTGATCGATCGAACGCTCCATCTCCCTCTCGGCTTGCCGCTCCCTCAAGCCCGGCCGGCGTGGCCGGGCGTGTTTGTCATTCCGGTGCGGCGGTTTCGGTCACGCCGGTGCTGTGGCTGTGGTGGCGGCGGCGTATGTGGACGGCCCCCTGAGGGCAAGCGATTAGTTGAGGCTCGCTCGGATCGACAGCGGTTCGTATGTCCGGCCTGTTTCGGCGGCATGGTGAACCGCCATGGCCCAAGATGGGTTGCGCGTGGGGCGGCGCCTAACGGAACCACGGCCTCGACGGCCGGTCGGGTCGCACGGCGTGTCCGCCTCACGTGATCGATCGAACGCTCCATCTCCCTCTCGGCTTGCCGCTCCCTCAAAGGCGGACGAACTTTCG
>NZ_FYAV01000072.1:0-70117 GCF_900185745.1 Stappia sp. TSB10GB4
CCTCACCAAAAAAAATCAAACCAAACCAAAAAACCAATCCAAACCACCAAACCAACTTGGGGAAAACATACCCAACAAACACACAAACCAAAACAATATCAATTACATAACAATATGCACAGGAGAGGCGACAAGGCTAGCGGCGGCACCTTGCGATCCGAAGCCTCACCGCCAAAACCGGCAGAACCGGCCCTTTGAAGCAACTCGGCCGCCCCGCAAGCCCCGCTTTCGTGTCATCCGGACGTCATCCTCCCTCCATCCCCCTGCCCTCCCCGGCGCCCATCGTCGGCGCCCCATCATCGGCGCGCCGGCAGCACACGCCGCTTGAAGCACGGCCCCGAAGCACGTTCCTGAAGCACACGAGCGGCACGGCTTCTAACGAGCCCCCGCGCGCAAATGCGCTCCGTGCCTGCGCGGACGGGCACGGGAGACAGCGCGGCGGCGGGCGCCGAGCGGCCAATTCCCGTCACATCGCGAATTGTGGCAAGGTCGCGTCACAAATACGCCAGATTGCTCTTGTCCTTCGGGGTTCCTATGATGCCGCCTGCGCCGCTCCGGCCACACCGGCTCGACCAGCGCCTTTGACTGGCTTTGGCCTGGGCGCGCGGGGCATGGTTGGATGCGCGGCTCTTTCTATTGCCGGGCACTGCCGGACACTGTCTGGCCGAGGCCGGGGGCCTGTTCGGCAGGCCTTCCGGGGCAAGCAGGGATCGCGTCGAACGCCGGGGCAGGCGAGATCGCGAGACGCAGGGACGGGCCGGCAACGGCCTGCAAGAACGAAGGCAGTTGCGGGCCGGTGCCGACGGGCGTCGGCCGCAGGGACCGAGCACGACGAGAAGGACAGGATGCATCTCGGCGCGACACACCGCACCTCGCCGGACCTTGGCGATGAGCCGCCCCTCATGGTCTACGACGAGCGCGACCAGTTGCCGGATCGGCGCCGGGTCAGCTTGCGATGGCTTACGGGCTCGGTCCTGACCGGCCTGACCTCGGTCACGCTGATGGGCGGAGCCCTGTTTGCCGCGCTTGACGGCCAGTACAAGGTCTCGGCGGCGCCCTCGCGCGGCGACCAGCCGGAAGTCACCGCCTCCAGAACCGTCGGCGGCAGCGGCTCCGCCAAGGGCGACCGCGTCATCCGGGCCGCCGCGCAATATTCCAACCGGCATGTCATCCCGGTCTCCACCGTCAACCGCATCGACGGACGCGATCACATCAAGCTGAGGCCCTATGCGCTGGTCACCGCCACGCTTGCCACGCGCGCCTCGCGCGAGACCTCCGAGAACATCCCGCCCTTCAACCCGCTCCAGCTTTTCTCCGATGCCAACGTCATCCCGGCCCGCGCCGTCAGCGATGCGCTCTACGATGCCCGCGTCGAGGGCGAGGTGACGATCAGCACCCGCGACTTCCCGCTCGACAACCCGCTCGCGACCGCCGACAGCGGCTATGAGGAACTGGAGATCGAGCAGTTCGTCCGCCAGTCGGCCCGCTTCCTGGCCGGCAATTCGGTCGACGAGGCCAGCGGACCGGTGATCGATCCGGGCCGCTTCGACTTTCATCTGGCCCAACAGCCCGAACTGTCCCGCCTCAGCGTGCGGATCACGCCGGAAAACGTCTCCTTCATCTCCAAGAGCGAGACCTCCGACATCTATGCCGGCATGGAAGAGAAGATCGTCCCGGTGAGCGGCGAGGAGAGCTTCCAGGACGAGCTGATGGCGAATTACGCGACCGAGGAGGACGCGGCCAGCATCGTCGACGCCTTCGTTCGCGAATACGGCATCGAAAAGCTGGAAATGGGCCAGCGCCTGCGCATCGCGCTCGCTCCCAGCCCGGACGAGGCCGGCCGGCTGCAGCCGCAGCGCGTCAGCCTCTATGCCGACACCGAGCACCGCGCCACCATCGCCCGCTCGGATACGGGGGAGTTCGTCGCGGCCCAGGCGCCCGACACGTTCCTGGCCGATGCCTTCGCCGAGGCTGATCGCGTCGGCTATGCCGGAACCACTCCGACGATCTACGACAGTCTCTACCAGACCGCGCTCGAACAGGAGATGCAGCCGGAGATGATCACCGATCTGGTCCGGATCTTCTCCTTCGACGTCGACTTCAAGTCGCGGGTCAAGCCGGGCGATTCCTTCGAGGTCTTCTACGGCCTGGAGCAGAATGCCGACAACGTTCCGGCCGAGATCCTCTACACGGCCCTGACCACCCGCAGCACCATGCATCGGTTCTACCGGTTCCGCACGCCCGACGACGGGCAGGTCGACTTCTATGACGAGACCGGCAAGAGCGCGAAGAAGTTCCTGATGCGCAAGCCGCTGTCGGGCGGCCAGTTCCGCTCCGGCTTCGGCATGCGCCGCCACCCGATCGTCGGCGTCATGAGGCTGCATAGCGGCGTCGACTGGTCCGCCCAGCGCGGCACGCCGATCATGGCGGCGGGCAACGGCGCCGTCACCAAGGCGCGATGGGTCTCCGGCTATGGCCAGCGCATTGAGCTTCAGCACGCCAACGGCTACGAGACCACCTACAGCCATCTGACCAGCTTCGCCGAGGGCATCCGCGAGGGCGTCAAGGTCAACCAGGGCCAGATCATCGGCTATGTCGGCTCGACCGGCCTGTCGACCGGCCCGCATCTTCACTACGAGGTCAAGGTGAACGGCCGCTTCGTGAACCCGATGCGCATCCGCCTGCCGCGCGGACGGGTGCTCGAAGGCGACCTGCTGGCCGCCTTCCATCGCGAGCGCGAGCGCATCGATGCCCTGGTCGAGCGGGCCGCCGGCCCCTCGCGGATTGCCTCCGCCTCGGCCGCCGCCATCAACTGACGGGACGAAACGGTCTGACAGGGCGACCTGGCCCGCAGGGCAGAAGACAGAAAGCCCGGGCATCGCTGCCCGGGCCTTTGTCTTTCGGCAGGTGCGAACGGATCAGGCCGCCGCGCTTTCCGATGTCGCCACTTCGAACAGCAGCCGATCCGACCCGGCGGTGGCGACGACCGACTGTCCGTCGGCGACCCGTCCGGCCAGGATCATCTCGGCCAGCGGGTCCTGCACCTCGCGCTGGATCACCCGCTTCAGCGGCCTTGCGCCATAGGCGGGGTCGTAGCCCTTCTCGGCCAGCCAGTCGCGGGCGCCGGCATCCAGGTGCAGGCCGATCTTGCGGTCGGCGAGCAACTTCTCCAGCCGCTTGAGCTGGATGTCGACGATTGCCGCCATCTGCGAGCGCTGCAGGCGGTGGAACAGGATCTGATCGTCGAGCCGGTTGAGGAATTCCGGCCGGAACGACGCGCGCACCACCGCCATCACCTGGTCGCGCACCGCGGAGGAATCCTCTCCCTCCGGCTGGGCCACCAGATACTCGGCGCCGAGATTCGAGGTCAGCACGATCAGCGTGTTGCGGAAGTCGACCGTCCGGCCCTGACCATCGGTCAGCCGCCCGTCGTCGAGCACCTGCAGCAGCACGTTGAACACGTCGCCATGGGCCTTCTCGATTTCATCGAACAGCACGACCTGATAGGGCCGCCGCCGCACCGCCTCGGTCAGCGCACCGCCTTCCTCATAGCCGACATAGCCGGGAGGCGCGCCGATCAGCCGGGAGACCGAGTGCTTCTCCATGTATTCCGACATGTCGAGGCGGACCATTGCCGTCTCGTCGTCGAACAGGAACTCCGCCAGCGCCTTGGTCAGCTCGGTCTTGCCGACACCGGTCGGCCCGAGGAACAGGAACGAGCCGATCGGCCGGTTCGGATCCTGCAGGCCGGCCCGCGCCCGGCGCACGGCGGTCGAGACCGCATGCACCGCTTCCTGCTGACCGATGACGCGCCGTGCCAGCTCGTCCTCCATGCGCAGCAGCTTCTCGCGCTCACCTTCCAGCATCTTGTCGACCGGAATGCCGGTCCAGCGCGACACCACATGGGCGACATGGTCGGTGGTCACCGCCTCCTCGACCATCGCCCCATCGGCACCGCCCCTCGCCTCGACATCGGCCAGGGCCTTTTCGAGCCCGGGAATGACGCCATAGGCGAGTTCGCCGGCCTTGGCGAGATCGCCCCGGCGCTGCGCCTTTTCCAGATCGATGCGGGCCTGGTCGAGCTGCTCCTTCAGCTTCTGCTCGGACGACAGCTTCTCCTTCTCGCCCTGCCAGCGGGTGGTCAGTGCGTCCGATTCCTCTTCCAGGTCGGCAAGTTCCCCTTCGAGCTTGTCGAGCCGGTCGCGGGCCGCCGGATCGGTCTCCTTCTTCAGCGCCTCCCGCTCGATCTTGAGCTGGATGATCCGCCGGTCGAGCTCGTCCAGTTCCTCCGGCTTGCTGTCGACCTGCATGCGCAGGCGGCTCGCCGCCTCGTCGACCAGGTCGATCGCCTTGTCCGGCAGGAACCGGTCGGTGATGTAGCGGTTGGACAGGGTCGCCGCCGCCACCACCGCCGAATCGGTGATCCGCACGCCGTGATGCAGCTCGTATTTCTCCTTGATGCCGCGCAGGATGGAGATCGTGTCCTCCACCGTCGGCTCGTCGACGAAGACCGGCTGGAAGCGCCGCGCCAGCGCCGCGTCCTTCTCCACATACTTGCGGTACTCGTCGAGCGTGGTCGCGCCGACGCAGTGCAGCTCGCCGCGCGCCAGCGCCGGCTTCAAGAGGTTGGAGGCGTCCATGGCGCCGTCCGCCTTGCCGGCGCCGACCAGCGTGTGCATCTCGTCGATGAACAGGATGATGCCGCCAGCCGCCGCCTGGACCTCGGACAGAACCGCCTTCAGGCGCTCCTCGAACTCGCCGCGATACTTCGCGCCGGCGATCAGCGAGCCCATGTCGAGGGCAAGCAGCTTCTTGTCCTTCAGGCTCTCCGGCACATCGCCGTTGACGATCCGCAGCGCCAGGCCCTCGGCGATCGCCGTCTTGCCGACGCCCGGATCGCCGATCAGCACCGGATTGTTCTTGGTGCGGCGCGACAGCACCTGCATGGTGCGGCGAATCTCGTCGTCGCGGCCGATCACCGGGTCGAGCTTGCCGTCGCGGGCGACCTGGGTCAGGTCGCGGGCATATTTGTTCAACGCGTCGTATTGCCCCTCGGCCGAGGCGGTGTCGGCCTTGCGCCCCTTGCGCAGGTCGTTGATCGCCTCATTGAGCCGCACCGGCGTGACGCCACCCTCGGCGAGCGCCTTGCCGGCGGAGCTGTCCTTGACGATCGCCAGCGCGACCAGCAGCCGCTCCACGGTGACATAGGAATCGCCGGCCTTGTCGGCGAGCTTCTCCGCCTGGTCGAAAACCTGGGCAAGGGCGGGCGAGAGATAAAGCTGCCCGCTGCCGCCCGAAACCTTCGGCAAGGCGGCGAGCGCCTTCTCGGTCGCGGCAAGCACATCGCGCGAGCGTCCGCCCGAACGGTCGATCAGGCCCGCCGCCAGCCCCTCCGGGTCGTCCAGCAGGACCTTCAGAAGATGTTCGGGCGTAAACTGCTGATGGGACTGCCCGAGCGCCAGGGTCTGCGCCGACTGGACGAACCCGCGCGCCCGCTCCGTGTATTTCTCGAAATCCATGATGACCTCCAGATCCGACAGCCCCCCGCAGCAAGGCCGCCTTTTCGGAATGCGGACCCGTACCGGCATCCGCACGGCCCGACGAGGGCCGCACCCACCATATAGTGTTGCATTTCGAGCACAAAAGAGGGGGGCATTGCGGATCCGGCGCCCGACAGCAAAAAGGCCGCGGAGCGTGCCGCGGCCTTGTCGCTGTGATGTTCGGCGCAGGGGCTCGCCGCAGATCCGTCCTGGGATCAGGCGTCCGTCGGCGCCGCCTCCGCCTCGGCCGGCTTGCGGCTGCGCGGCGCGCGGCGCGCCCGCGGCTTCTTGTCCTCCGGCGTCTCGACGGCAACCTCGGCCTCCGCGGCGGCGGAATGCTCGACGCCGTTCATTTTCTCGTCGGGCGCTCCGGCCTCGCCCTGGGCGGTGCGGTTGCGACGCAGTCCGCGTCCGCGTGCGCCGCGAACCCGGCGGCGTCCCCGGTCGTCGGCATCGCCATCCGCATCGCCTGCATCGTCCTCTGCCTCGGCCTCTGTCGGCTGGCCGGGGAACGACTTGGTGTTGAGGACCGGAATGTCGTCGACGAACGGCTGCGGTGCGTCCACCGGCATGACCGGCTTCGCCGAAGCCTGCGCTCCCCCATCACGGTCACGGTCCCGATCGCGATCCCGCTCGCGGCGGTCGGCGCGCTCGGTGCGCTCATTGCGCTCCTCAAGCTCCTCCGCCTCGTCCTCCGCTTCGTCGCCGCGCGGCAGGACCACCGGCTGATGCATGCTCTGCTGTGCCGCGGCAATGATCCGCAGGTAGTGTTCCGCATGCTGGAAGTAGTTTTCCGACATGACGCGATCACCGGCTGCCGACGCGTCGCGGGCGAGCTGCTGATACTTCTCGGCCACATGATGCGCCGTTCCGCGGATCTTGACGTCGGGACCGTTCGATTCATACGTCCGCGAAAGCGGATTCGGTCCCTTGCGGCCACGGCCGCGGATGCGCTTGTTGCTCTGATTTCCTGGTCTCATTCTGCCGTTAACTCTCAAGAACGGCGACCGGCAGATCCGGTCAGGAGTCCGGCTCTCGGGGAGCCGGCGCCATGAAACGCAACCGCACGAAGCCGGTGTTGCGTGGGCCAATCAAGAGACCTTCAGCGGACGGCGAAACGGCACATGCCGCTCAATCCCGCTTGACTCTAAGGGTTCATCTTGAACAGACCGGTGCCGAGTGATCCCGGGACCCTGCGGTCCTTCGGGCATCCTTGCCGACGGTGAGTCCCGTCATGCGATGCGAGATCTGGCCGGAACGAAAAGCCTCGATAACTTTCGAACTGCCCACCCGTGGCTTTTAACGCCACCCCCGTCGGGTCTCGGCGAGGTGAACCTAGCCCGTTCCGTCCGGTTTTCCAAGCGTCTTTTTTACAAGCCCCGGATCTGCCGCTATTTTGCAACACAGCGTGCCCGCAAAACCCTGTCGCGTCCGGCAAGGTCTTGAAATATCCCGATATCGTCGAATCCCGCCGACCGTGCCAGTGCCGCAACGGCAAGCACCTGGGAGGCGCCGATCTCCAGAAACACCGGCGCGAATCGGACAAGACGCTCCCGCGCCTGCGGCAGGATCACCCGATAGGCATCGAGCCCGTCCTCGCCGGCAAACAACGCCGCGCGGGGATCGTACTGCCGCACCTCCCGGGACAGGCCGGACTCTTCCGCGAGGGAAATATAGGGCGGATTCGAGACAAGGAAATCCATCGTCTGCCCCAGCATTGCGGCGAAGTCGCCCCGGCAGGCGAGAAATCGTGCTCCGACGCCGTTCTGCCAGGCGTTGTCTCGCGCGGTCGCCAGCGCCCCCGGTGCCATGTCGGAGGCCACCGCCACGGCCTTCGGCAGCTCGCTCAGCAAGGCCACGGCGATCACCCCGCTGCCCGTGCCGAGATCGGCGAAGCGGTACGGATGATCCCGTCCCTTCCCCTCGTCGCACCAGGCCAGCACCGCCTCCACCAGCCGTTCGGTATCGGGGCGCGGCTCCAGCACCTCGCGCGACAGGGCGAAGGGGAGCCCCCAGAACTCGCGCGCACCCAGGATCCGCCCGACCGGCTCGCCGGCGACCCGCCGGGCGATGTGGCTGTCCACCAGAGCCAGCGCCGCCTTCGTCACCTCGCGCTCGGGATCGGTGAGAGGCACGGCCGGCTCGACACCGGCGGCCGCGGCCACCAGCAGGCGCGCATCGAGAGCCGCCGTCGCAACGCCCGCCTCGGCAAGGCGCGCCCGCGCCTCGCGGCACAGCGTACCGAGCCGCCGATCACGCGAGTTCAAGCTCGAGCTCACAGCCCTTCCGCCGCCAGCAGGGTCGCCTGGTGGTCGAGCGCCAGAGGCTCGATCACGTCGTCGAGCGCCTCGCCGCCGATCACCTCGGGCAGCTTGTACAGCGTCAGGCCGATCCGGTGGTCGGTCACCCGCCCTTGCGGGAAGTTGTAGGTGCGGATGCGCTCCGACCGGTCGCCCGATCCCACCTGCAGGCGGCGGGCCTCCGTCCGTTCGCTCGCCAGCCGGGCGCGTTCCTCGTCGAAGATGCGGGCGCGCAGGAGCTGAAACGCCTTCGCCTTGTTCTTGTGCTGCGAGCGCTCGTCCTGCACGGCGACGACGATGCCGGTCGGCATATGGGTGATGCGCACCGCCGAGTCGGTGGTGTTGACGTGCTGGCCGCCGGCGCCGGAGGCGCGGAACGTATCGATCCGCAGATCGGCATCGTTGATCTGCACATCGACATCCTCGGCCTGCGGCAACACCGCCACCGTCGCCGCCGAGGTGTGGATGCGCCCGCCCGATTCGGTCTCGGGCACCCGCTGCACCCGGTGCACGCCCGATTCGAACTTCAGCCGGGCGAAGACCTGGTCGCCGGCAACGGACGCAATCACTTCCTTGAAGCCGCCGACCTCACCCTCGCTCGCCGACAGGATCTCGACCTTCCATCCCTTCAACTGGGCATAACGCTGGTACATGCGGAAGAGATCGCCAGCAAACAGCGCCGCCTCGTCGCCCCCCGTTCCGGCCCGCACCTCGAGAATGACGTTGCGGTCGTCCGCCACGTCCTTGGGCAAAAAGCCGATGCGCACCGCCTGCGCCAAGGCCTCGACGCGTTCGCGCAAGTCGTCCAGTTCGGTCTCGGCAAGCTCGCGCATCTCCGCGTCGGCGGCCGGGTCGGTCAGCATCGCCTCGACGCCCGCCAGTTCCGCCTCCGCCTTACGCAGCGCGGTGATGCGCGCGGCCAGCGGCTCCAGTTCGGCATAGTCGCGCGCCAGCCGGACATAGGTTTCCGGGTCCGGATTCTGGGTCATCCGGTATTCCAGTTCGGCGACGCGCGTCAGCAGCGCATCCAGTTTGTCCGCCGGGATCATGGCGTTGCGATCCTCAAGATTCGGAAAAAGAAGGCCCTTGCGGGCCGGAGCAGGCCTGGCGCGCAGGGTCGCTGGCAGGCTCGCTACAAGGCGACATCCGTATCGGAGGCAAAGCGCCGCAGGAAGCCGCGGATATCGGCGGCGGCCGCCGGCTCGTCCAGCCTCGGCAGCAGGCGCGCGGCGAGGCGGCCGACATCGAGGGTGCGGACCATCGCCTTCACCGGTCCCAGCGCCGAGGCCGACATCGACAGATGGCGATAGCCGAGCGCGGCGAGCGCCATCGCCTCCAGCGGCCGACCGGCGATCTCGCCGCACACGGTCACCGGCGTGGCATAGGCATTGGCCTTGTCGACGATATGTTTCAGCGCCCGCAGGAAGGCCGGGCTCATCGTGTCGAACCGGCCGGCGACCCGGGTGTTGCCCCGGTCGACGGCGCTGAAGAACTGGAACAGGTCGTTCGAGCCGATCGAGACGAAATCGACCGCCTGATAGAGTTCGTCGAGCTGATACAGCAGCGACGGCACCTCGATCATCACGCCGAGCATCAAGCGCTCGGGCACCGGATAGCCGTGCCGGCGCAGATGCTTCAGCTCCCGCTCCACCACACCGCGCGCCTTGTGGAACTCGGCGACCTCGGTGACCATCGGGAACATCAGCTTCAGGTCGCGGCCGGACGCGGCATGCAGCAGGGCGCGGACCTGGGTGCGCAGGATGCCCGGCCGGTCGAGGCCGAAGCGGATCGCCCGCCAGCCCATCGCCGGGTTTTCCTCCTGGATCGCCCGCAGATAGGGCAGCACCTTGTCGCCGCCGATGTCGAGCGTGCGGAAGGTCACCGGCCGCCCGCCGGCCGCATCCAGCACCTGCCGGTAATAGTCGCGCTGCTCGCTCATCCTGGGGAAGGCGGAGGCGACCATGAACTGCAACTCGGTGCGGAACAGGCCGACGCCGCTCGCCCCCGATTCCGCCACGGCCGGCAGGTCGACCAGGAGGCCGGCATTCAGTTGCAGCGAGATGTCGATGCCGTCGCGGCTGATCGACGGCTTGTTGCGCAGCCGCCGGTATTGCGCCTGGCGGCGGGCACGGAAGCGCACCTTCTCCGCATAGGCGTTCTCGATATCGGGCGCCGGGCGCAGATGCACCTGGCCGCTTTCGCCATCGACGATGATCGGGTCGCCGGTTTCCGCAAGGCTGACGAGATTGTCCGCAAGCCCGACCGCGGCAATGCCGAGCGCCCGCGCGACGATGGTGACGTGGCTGGTCGGGCCGCCCTCCTCCAGCGCGATCGCGCGGATGCGCTCGCGGCCATAGTCGAGCAGTTCCGCCGCGCCCATGTTGCGGGCGATGATCACCGCGTCCTGCGGCAGGGTTTCCGACAAGGGCCCGTGCTGGCGGCCCATCAGCTCGCGGATCAGCCGATGCGCGAGGTCATCGAGATCGTGCAGCCGCTCGCGCAGATAGGGGTCGGTCTGGCGCAGCATGCGCGCCCGCGTGTCCGACTGCACCTTCTCCACCGCCGCCTCGGCGGTCAGGCCGTTGTTGATCGCTTCCTCGATCTTGCGGATCCAGCCCCGGTCATGGGCGAACATCCGATAGGCCTCGAGCACGTCGCGATGCTCGCCATGCTGGGCGAAGTCGCCGGAATTCAGCAGATCGTCGAGCGAGATCCGCAGCCGGTTGATCGCCCGCTCCAGCCGCTCCAGCTCGACGCCGGCATCCTCGGCGATCAGGTTGGTGACCACGACGCGCGGCTCGTGCAGCACCACATGGCCAAGGCCGACGCCGTCGGACAGCGCCACGCCCTGGAAGTGCATCGGCCGGGTCAGGTCGAGCTTGGTGCCCTGCTGGACGATGGCCTCCAACTCGCCGGCGGCGACCATCTCGGCGATCACCATCGCCGTGGTCTGCAGCGCCTCCACCTCGTCCTCGAAATAGGTCCGGTGCGACTGGTTCTGGACGACGAGCACGCCGAGCGTCCGCCCCGCGCGCAGGATCGGCACGCCGAGGAAGGAGTTGTAGGCCTCCTCGCCGGTTTCCGGGCGATAGGCGAAGGCGGGATGCGCCTGGGCGTTGGGCAGGTTGAGCGGCCGGGCATCGGCAGCGATCAGGCCGACCAGACCCTCGCCGACCTTCAGGCTGGTCTTGTGGACCGCGTCGCGGTTGAGGCCCTCGGTGGCGTAAAGCTCGAGCACGCCGTCGGCGCGCAGGATGTAGACGGAGCAGACCTCGGCCACCACATTGGCCGCGATCAGCACCACGATCTTGTCCAGCCGCTCCTGCGCGTTGATCGGCTCCGCCATGACCTCGCGGAGGCGCCGCAACAGTACGCGCGGCCCGGCGAGAGTGCTCCGCATCACCCGTCAGATCCTTTCCGCACCACCGTCAGGGGCCAGCGGGCCCGAAGGCCCGCATCGCGAGGCGGCAGGTGCCGCGGATCGCTTACCCGTCCAAATCGTATAGCGAATGGAGAGTCCGCACCGCAAGCTCGGTATAGGCGGAATCGATGAGAACCGAGATCTTGATCTCCGACGTCGTGATGGCGCGGATGTTGATCCCCTTCTCGGCGAGGCCCTGGAAGCAGCGCGCAGCGATGCCCGCATGCGAGCGCATGCCCATGCCGATTACCGACACCTTGACCACGTCGCGCGCACCCTCGATCGCCTGGTAGCCGATCAGTTCCTTCTTGTCGCGCAGCACCGCGAAGGCGCGGTCGTAGTCGCTCTCCGGCACCGTGAAGGTGATGTCGGTGGTGCGCCCGTCCGGCGAGATGTTCTGGACGATCATGTCGACATTGATGTTGGCATCGGCCAGCGAGCCGAACACGGCGCTGGCGACGCCGGGCTTGTCGGCCACGTTGCGGATGGAAATCTGCGCCTCGTCCTTCGCGAAGGCGATGCCGGTTACCACTTGCTGTTCCACGATCTCGTCCTCGTCGCAGATGAGTGTGCCCGGGGGCAGGCCGCCCGCGCCGAGCTGCGGCGCATCCGGGTCGTCGAAGCTGGAGCGCACGAAGGTGCGCACGCCGTGAACCATGGCCATCTCGACCGAGCGCACCTGCAGCACCTTGGCACCGAGCGAGGCCATCTCGAGCATTTCCTCGAAGGCGATGCGCTCAAGGCGGCGGGCGCGCGGCACGATGCGCGGGTCGGTGGTGTAGACGCCGTCCACATCCGTGTAGATGTCGCAGCGGTCGGCGCGGATCGCCGCGGCCAGCGCCACCGCGCTGGTGTCGGAGCCGCCGCGCCCGAGCGTCGCGATACGGTTGTCGGGGGCGACCCCCTGGAACCCGGCGACCACCGCCACCTGGCCCTTCTCGAGCCGCTCGATCAGCCGGTTGCCGTCGATCTCGGTGATGCGGGCGGCGCCGTGCTGGGCGTCGGTCTTCAGCGGGATCTGCCAGCCCTGCCAGGAGCGGGCCTCGACGCCCATATCCTGCAGCACGATGGCGAGAAGGCCGCTCGTCACCTGCTCACCCGACGACACGACCGCGTCATATTCGCGGGCATCATGCAAGAGCGACGCCTCGCGGCACAGGCCGACCAGCTTGTTGGTCTCGCCCGCCATGGCGGAGACGACCACCGCCACCTGATGGCCGGCATCGACCTCCCGTTTCACATGCCGCGCCACGTTGCGGATGCGTTCGAGATTTGCGACGGAGGTTCCGCCGAACTTGAGAACCAGACGGGCCATGGGCTGTGTTATGTCGTCTTCGAGAAGGTGAGCGTCGGCCGCCGGAACAGCGGGCCGGATCGGGCGACATCCATACAGACTGCGGCCCGCCGCCGCAACTGCCACGCTTGACAAAGCGCCTGCGACAATCGACCAAACCTGCAAGGGAAACCCGAAAGGACAGCAGCATGAGCGCCGCACAGACCGGAGCCGGCGGAGCCGGCAGCACCGTTGACGACGCCGAGGTCGCCCGCTTCTCGGCGATGGCCGCAGAATGGTGGGACCCGGCCGGCAAGTTCCGCCCGCTGCACAAGTTCAATCCGGTGCGCCTTGCCTATATCAAGCGCCAGGTCAGCGCCCATTTCGGCCGCGACGAGAAAGCCGCCGATGCCTTTTCCGGCCTGCGCCTGCTCGACATCGGCTGCGGCGGCGGCCTGCTCAGCGAGCCGATGGCCCGGCTCGGCGCGCAGGTCACCGGCGCCGACGCCTCGGCGACCAATATCGAGGTGGCGAAGATTCACGCCGCCGGCTCCGGCCTTGCCATCGACTACCGCGCGACGACGGCCGAGGCGCTGGCGGCGGCGGGCGAGCGCTTCGACGTCGTCCTCAACATGGAGGTGGTCGAGCATGTCGCCGACGTGCCGCTCTATCTCCGGGCCTGCGCGCAATTGGTGAAGCCCGGCGGGCTGATGTTCGTCGCAACGATCAACCGCACGCTGAAGGCCTATGCGCTGGCGATCGTCGGGGCGGAATATGTCCTGCGCTGGCTGCCGCGCGGCACCCACTCCTACGAGAAGCTGGTGCGCCCGCAGGAGCTGCTGGAGCCATTGGCGGCGGCGGGGTTGCGGGAGGTCGAGCGCTGCGGCGTCTCCTTCGATCCGCTGCGCGACCGCTGGCAGGAGACCTCCGACACCGACGTCAACTACATGATGCTGTTCGCGCGCCCCGCCTGACACCCCCCGCCTGATACGGCACCGCAGGAGACCCCGATGGATCCGCTCGTCCTTGTCCCCGGCCTGCTCTGCACCGAGGCGCTCTACGCCCCGCAGATCGGCGAACTGGCCGGCGCCGGCGCCGCCATTTCGGTCGCCGATCACCGCCAGGACGACACCATCGCGGCGATTGCCACCCGGCTGCTGGCGGCGGCGCCGCCGCGCTTTGCCCTCGCCGGCCTGTCGATGGGCGGCTATATCGCAATGGAAGTGATGCGCCGGGCGCCGGACCGGGTCACACGGCTGATGCTGCTGGACACCTCCGCGCGCCCCGACAGCGCGGAGCAGACGGCGAACCGCCGCCGCCTGATGGCGCTGGCCGACAGCGGCCGCTTCGACCAGGTGACGCCCGCGCTGTTTCCCCTGTTCGTCCATGAAGACCGGCAGGAGGACGTGGCGCTGCGCGAGATCGTCACGCAGATGGCGGCCGCGACCGGACCGCATGCCTTCATCCGCCAGCAGAGCGCGATCCTCGGCCGGCCGGATTCGCGCCCCTCCCTCGCCGCCATCGCCTGTCCGACCACCATCGTCGTCGGCGATGGCGACCGGCTGACGCCGCCGGAGCTGGCGCGCGAGATGCGGGAGCTGATCCCCGGCGGCCGTCTGGAAGTGGTGGCCGGCGCCGGACACCTGCCGACGCTGGAGACGCCGGGCGCCGTCACCGCCGTTATGCGCGGCTGGCTCGGCGCCGTCTGACCGGCGCCCGCCTTATCGGGCCGCTGCCGCGGCCTCGAGCCCGGCAATGTCCATCTTGACCATGGTGAGCATGGCTTCGGCGACGCGCTTGGCCACCGCCGGATCCGGATCGTTCATCAGCTCGGTGAGCCGGCGCGGCGTGATCTGCCAATAGAGGCCCCAGCGGTCGCGCAGCCAGCCGCATTGCTGGATCTCGCCGCCGTCCGAGAGACCGTCCCACAGCCGGTCGACCTCCGCCTGATCCTCACATTCCACCATCACCGAGAACGTGTGGTTGAAGGCCCAGGGCGCCTCCGCCTCGATCGCCCGGTAGCGTTGGTCGCCGAGCCGGAAGGCAGCGATCTTGACGCTGCCGGCCGGTCCCGCGGGAGACTCCGCCGGCAGCGCCGACGTCCACTCGACGGCCGATCCGGGAATCAGCCGGGTATAGGTTTCAAGCGCTCCGGCCATGTCGGCCTGGAACCACAAATGCTGGATAATGCTTGCCATCGTTTTCTCCTCCCCCACCTTGCGCCCCTTTCCCGCGGCTTGCGCCCGCACACCCGCCGGCATGCGGGCGCAAGCCGCTTGTCGAAGCTCTCAAGCGTCGAGGATCGGCGCGAACCCGCCGAAGATCATCCGCTTGCCGTCAAAGGGCATGGTGTCGCCCATCTCCTTCATGCGCGGATCGCTCATCATCTTCTGCACGGCGGCATCCCGCACCTCCTTGGACGGGTATTCGATCCAGCTAAAGACGACGATCTCGTCTTCCGTCGCTTTCACCGCCCCGCGAAAGTCGGTGACCTTGCCGTCCGGCACGTCATCGCCCCAGCACTCGACCACCCGCGTGGCGCCGAACTCGCGGAACAGCGGGGCGGCCTTCGCCGCCAGTTTCAGATAGCTCTCCTTGTTCGCCGCCGGCACCGCGACGACGAACCCATCGACATAACCCATCGCAACCATTTCCGTTCTCCCGATCCTTGGTGAGTTGAGGGACAGCACAGTCCAAAGTCCGTGTGCCTATGTCTGTTCCAGCGCCGCCGGATCCATCCACAACAGCTCGAAGACATGACCGTCCGGATCCTCGCAGCTCCGGCCATACATGAAGCCGTAATCCTGCGCCGGGCCGGGATCCGCCCGGCCGCCGGCGGCGACCCCGGCCGCCACCAGCGCATCGACCTCGTCGCGGCTGCCGAGGGACAGGGCGAACAGGCCCTGCACCTGAGTGCGGGCGTCGATGATCTGCTTGTCGATGAAGTCCGAGAAGCGCGCATGCGTCAGCAGCATCACCACGACACTGTCCGAATGGACCATCGCCGCCGCCCGGTCGTCGGAGAACCGCATGTCCTGCGTTGCGCCCAGCGCCTCCTGGAAGCGGATGGCAGCCGCAAGGTCCGTCACCGGCAGGTTGAGAAACATCATTTTCGACACGCGACTCTCCCTTTTCGCATCTGGCCCGTCCGCTCTGCCCGGTCTTTCCTGCGAAAAACCGCCCTGTGAAAAACAGCAGGCAGGCCAGCGGTCGGCCTTGACAAAAAGGTTGATATCAACATAATTCGATCATGTCAAACCGCCTTCCCTTCGAAACGACCATCGAGGTCCGCGACACCTGCCTGTGCCTGCATGCGCAGCGGGCGGCGCGGGCGCTTGCGCGCCGCTTCGACGAAGCGCTGAAGCCCTTCGGCCTCACCAACGGACAGTTCTCGCTGCTGATGTCGCTGAACCGGCCGGACCCGCCGCCGCTTGGCCCGGTCGCGGCTCTGCTCGCCATGGACCGTACGACGCTGACGGCGGCGCTCAAGCCGCTGGAGCGCAACGGCCTGGTTGCCTCCCGTCCCGACCCGAAGGACCGGCGCAGCCGCCTGCTGATCCTCACCGACAAGGGCCACGAGACCCTGATCGCCGCGGTGCCGGTCTGGCGTTCGGTCCATGCGGAGATCGACGCGGCGCTGCCCGGCGGCGGACCCGATCAGGCCCGCGCCCTGCTGGGCGTTCTGGGACACATCAGATAGCGGGAGACAGGCGGACGGCCGTCAGTTGCGGTCCTCGGGCAGCACCGGCAGCGGCATCACGGCGATGCCCTCCTCCAGCAACTCGCCGATGTCCTCGCGCGAGGCGGCGCCATAGATGCCGCGCGCTTCCGTCTCGCCGTAGTGGATCTTGCGCGCCTCTTCCGCAAACGCCTCGCCGACATTCTCCGCATTCGCAGTCAGTTCCGCCCGCAATGCCCGGAGCTTTTCGATCAGCGCAGCCTGATCCGGTGAGCGCGGGGCGGCAATCGCCGGCACCTGCGCAGGCTCTGCCCCCACGACCGCAGCCGTCTGTTGCACGGAAGCCGCCACCTTCTCGGCCCGCGCCTCCCTGCTGCGCGAGGTCGAGACCGCCGGCGCCATCAAGGCCTTGTCGACTTCGCTGCCGCCGCAGAACGGACAGGACAGCAGCCCGCCCGCCTTCTGGCGGTCGAAATCCTCAAGTCCGCGGAACCAGCCCTCGAAGGCATGGCCGGCCTTGCAGGAGAGCGCGTAACGGATCACTCGACCGCCTCCGCTTCGCGCAGTCCGGCAAGCGAGAACTTGCGCTGGTTGGCAATGGCGGGGATCCGCCGGCGCGCCTCGTCGGCTTTCTCCAGGTCGAGCACGGCCAGCGCATAGCCCGGCGCGTCGCCGTCGACTTCGGCGATCACCTCGCCCCAGGGCGCGACGATCAGGCTATGGCCATAGGTCTCGCGCCCGTCCTCGTGGCGGCCGCCTTGCGCGGCGGAGACGACGAAGGCGCCGTTCTCGATCGCCCGCGCCCGCTGCAGCACGTGCCAATGCGCCTCGCCGGTCTGCCGGGTGAACGCCGCCGGGCCGGTCAGCACCCGCGCCCCCGCCCCCGCCTGGGCGCGAAACAGCGCCGGGAAGCGGATGTCGTAGCAGATGCCGAGGCCGATCAGCGTGCCGGCGGCCGGCACCACGACCGCCTCCTCCCCCGGCTGATAGGTCGCCGATTCGCACCAGCTCTCGCCGTTGGGCAGATCGACGTCGAACATGTGGATCTTGTCGTAGCGGGCAAGCGGCACCCCGTCGGTGCCGAACAGGAAGCCGCGATTGGCGGCCCTGTCCACGCCGGTGCGGATCGCCAGCGAGCCGATATGCAGCACGATCTGCAGTTCGGCTGCTATCGCCGCGAAGACCGCCACCGAAGGATCTTCCCTCTCGGCCCGGATCTTGACGAACAGATCCTCCCGGCTGCGCTCCAGCAGGTTGGTCATTTCCGGCGTCTGGATATAGGTCGCGCCCGCCGCCGCCGCCTGGCGGATCAGCGTCGACGCGGCGTCGATATTGGCCGCAACGTCCCGCCCGCTGCGCATCTGGATGACGGCCGCGACGAGTGTTCCGCTCTCTGCCTTGCCCATGACGTCCGCCCCGTTTCCGTTCTCTGCCGCGATCCGGCTCAGGCCGCGGCCAGCAGCGCGTCGAGCCGGCCGGCCCGCTCCAGCGCCATCAGGTCGTCGCAGCCGCCCACATGGGTCTCGCCGATGAAGATCTGCGGAAATGTCGTCCCGCCGCGCCCGGTGCTGGCCCGCTGGATCATCTCCCTGCGCAGCTCCGGGCTATAGGTGGCATCATATTCGCGGAACGCCACCTGCTTCTTCTGCAGGAGCTGCTTGGCCATCGCGCAATAGCCGCACATATGCCGCGTATAGATCTCCACTGTCATGATTTCCGTCCTGCCGTTCCCATGTCGCGCGCCGGCCTCCCCACATGCGAAGCCGGCGTCCTTTCTGCATATATTGACCATTGCCCGCTCGCCGCAAGACGTCAACGCGCGTCACCACCCCAACCTCGGCCTCAGCCGAGCGGCGCGTCGGCGCCGGCATGGGCGAACACCAGCACATCGACCGCCGTCGCCCCCTCGCGCAGCAGCGTCCGGGTTGCCGCGCCGACCGTCGCGCCGGTCGTATAGACATCGTCGACCAGCACCACCCGCCGCCCGGAGATCGCCATCAGCCCCTGCGGCGTCACCGCGAAGGCGCCGCTGACATTGCGCGCCCGCGCCGCCGCGTCCAGCCCGACCTGCTGCCGGGTGCGCTTGCGCCGGACCAGCGCCTGCGGCAGCACCTCGACCCCTCCGGCACGGCCGATCTCGCGGGCCAGCAGGCCGGCCTGGTTGTAGCGCCGGCTCCACATCCGCAGCCGGTGCAGCGGCACCGGCACCAGCAGCGGCGGCCCGGCCTCGCCGGCGCGCGGCGCCAGCAATTCGCTTCCCGTGCGCGCCATCCAGCGCCCCATCGCGCCGGCACTCGACGGCCGGTCGTGATATTTCAGCCGCGCCACCAGCACCCGCGCCGGCCCCTCATAGGCCGCCACCGCCCGCAGCCGCTCGAAGGCCGGCGGCCGGGCGATCGCCTGCGGCGACAACGCGCCCGGTCCAAGGTCATAGGCAAAGGGCAGGCCGAGACGCTCGCACCAGGGCGGGGCGAGAAACGGCATGCGGCTCCAGCAGGACGGGCACAGCGTCTGCTCCACGCCGACAATCGCGTCGCAGGCAAGGCAGGTCGGCGGCAGCAGCAGGTCGAGCAGCCGCCGCCCGGCCGCCGCCAGCACCGGCATCGCCGCGCCGATCCCGCCGCGCCGCGCCGCCGCGTCACCGCCCGCCAGCGTGTTTGCCAGTGTGTCCGCGACTGTGTCCGCGATTGTGTCCGCCATCCCGTCCCCCGGAGGATCGCTGGAAGATGCCGTGCAAGCCCCGGCCAGTGAACAGCTACGGCGTGAAAAATGCAATCGAGACGCGAACCCGCGCGCCGCCCTTGATCCCGCCCCCCTGCCGGCGCTACCTGTGGCGCGCGCCGTCATCGGGACGGCCGGCAAGGGCGGAAGTGGAAAAACCGTGGCAGAGACCGAGCGACCTGAGATCTTCGACCGGCGCCTGCTCGCGCTGCGCCGCGCCCGCGCGCTCGCCCGCCTTGCGACCTCCTCGGGCGATGCCGACTTCCTGCTTGCCCATGCCGCCGCCGACCTCGGCGAACGGCTCGCCGCGGTCAGCCGCGACTTTCCGCTCGCCCTCGATCTCGGCGGCCATCGCGGCCATGTCTCGACGGCCCTTGCCGCCTCCGGCCGGGTCGGGACGGTGCTGCGCGCCGACCTCCTGGTCGAGGACCGCTCGGTGCCGGGCGCCGCGCTCGTCGCCGACGACGCCGTCCCGCCCTTTGCCGATGCCTCGCTCGATCTCGTCGCCTCGGCCCTGTCGCTGCATCTCGTCAACGACCTGCCCGGCGCCTTGATCCAGATCCGCCGGGCGCTGCGCCCGGACGGCCTGTTCCTCGCCAACCTGCTCGGCGGCGACACGCTGTTCGAGCTGAAGGACGCCTTCCTGCTGGCGGAGCTGGAGACCCTGGGCGGCGCGACCCCGCGCGTTGCACCCTTTGCCGACACCCGCGCGCTCGGCGCCCTGCTGCAGCGCGCCGGCTTCGCCCTGCCGGTCGCCGATGTCGACCGCCTGACCGTGCGCTATGGCGACATGTTTGCCCTGATGCGCGATCTCAGGGCGATGGGCGCGGCCAATATGCTGGCCGACCGCAGCCGCAAGCCGCTGCCGCGCGCGACCCTCGTACGGGCGGCGCAGATCTATGGCGAACGCCATGCCGATCCGGACGGGCGGATCCGCGCGACCTTCGATCTCGTGTCGCTGTCGGGATGGGCGCCGCACGAAAGCCAGCAGAAGCCGCTGAAGCCGGGATCGGCAAAGGCGAGCCTTGCCGACGCACTCTCGGCAATCGAAGCGGAGCGTGGGGGCAAGGCCCCCCGTTCGGACTAGGCTCAGGACCTTAGGTCAGATATTGGCGAGCGCGGAGGCGACCACGGCGAACACGTTGTCGCCGAGCACGCCCTGGATGCTCATCAGGGCGCCGATGATGGCAAAGGACACCAGGCCGACGATCAGCCCGTATTCGATGGCGGTCGCGCCCGCCTCGTCGCGGCGCAGGGTGCCGGCCAGATCGACGACCTGATCGCCGCGCTCGCGCAACTTGTCGATTCGTGCCTGCATCTGCCGCGTCCCGTGCTTCCTGCCTCTCCGGTGGCGGCTGCGGATCCTCCGCTTGTCAGGACAGATCGATCAGATGCGGAATCAGGGGCTCGTCCGCCGGCGGCATCGGATAGTCCCGAAGCCGCACCGCCCTCACCCACTTGATCGCCTGACCTTCCCGGCCCGCCACCGTGCCCGACCACCGTCGGCATACGAAAAGTGGCATGAGCAGGTGAAATTCCTCATAAGCGTGGCTGGCGAATGTGAGCGGTGCGAGGCACTCTTTCTTAACCGTGATGCCGAGTTCCTCGGCCAGTTCACGGATCAAGGCCTCCTCCGGGCGCTCCCCCGGCTCGACCTTGCCGCCGGGAAATTCCCAAAGCCCGGCCATCGCCTTGCCCTCGGGTCGCTGGGCGATCAGTACCCGGTTGTCGGCATCGAGCAGCGCGCAGGCCGCGACGATCAGAAGTTTCATCCGCTTCCCCGTTCCGTTTCGGGACGCTGCCGCAAGACTTTGCTCACCATGCGGGGAGCTTCCCCCGGCAGCCGGTAGTGATAGCCATAGCCCTGGCGAAAGCCGAGCCGCCGGTACAGCGCCCGCGCCGGCGCGTTTTCCGCCGTCACCTGCAACCAGGCCAGCCGGCAGCCGCGCGCCTGTGCCTCGGCGAGGCAGCGGCGAACCAGGCGGGCGCCAAGCCCCTGCCCGCGGGCATCGGGCCGCACCGCCAGATCGTAGATGCCGAGCAGCCCGCGATCGACCACGGCCACCACGACCCCGCTCGCGGCTCCCGCATCGTCCTCGGCCCGGAAGGCCAGCCGCTCCACCGCGACCCGGCCAAGGGCCTCGGCGAGCCGCTGCAGGGCGACGCTTGCCACCGTCTCCGGCCGCGTGCCGCCCACCGCCGCGAACCCGTCCATGAAGGCGGCGAGATCGACCGCGCGGATGTCGTCGGGGCCGCCGGCTCCAGCTTCCGCCCCGTCCACCTCCCGCAGCCACACATCGGTGTCGCCGCTGCGGGGCCAGCCCTCGCTGTCGGCGATCGCCGCCAGCTCCGGTGGCGTCAGGGGCGTATGGCGCAGGTGAAAGGGAACCCCGTTGCGGGCAAAGACCGCCCGCATCTCGGCCAGCCGCCGGCCGGCGCTGCCCCCGTCGCGCGGATCCATCACGTTGAGCGAGTTCACCCGCCGCGCCGGATTGCCGGGCGACAGCCGCGCCACCCAGGCCCCGTCGACGACGCTGCGCTCGCTCGGAAAGCTGTTGAGATTGGCTTCCTCGATGGCCTTCAGCGTCGCAAGGTCGAGGACAGGCGCGCGGTCCGCCATGCGGGCACCCGGCTCAGGACCGGTAGTCGCCGTTGATCGCGACATACTCCTTGGTGAGGTCGCAGGTCCACACCGTCGCCGTCCCCTCGCCGAGGCCGAGATCGACGCGGATCGCGATCTCCTCCTCGCGCATGGCGGCGGAGGCAGCCTCTTCCGAGTAGCCGGGATCGCGCTCGCCATCGACGGCGACGCGCACGTCGCCGAACCAGATCGCCAGCCGGTCGCGGTCGGCCGGCTCGCCGGCCTTGCCCACCGCCATGACGATACGGCCCCAGTTGGCGTCCTCACCGGCGATCGCGGTCTTCACCAGCGGCGAATTGGCGATGGAAAAGCCGATGCGCTTGGCCGAGGCGTCGCTCTCCGCGCCCGTCACGGTGACGGCGACGAACTTGCGCGCGCCCTCGCCGTCCTTGACGATCAGGTGTGCCAGCTCGCGCATCAGCTCGCCGAGCGCCTGGCGGAAGCCGGCAAGCCGGGGATCGTCCGCCCGCTCGACCCGCGCGCCGCCGGCTTTGCCGGTCGCGAACAGCAGCACCGTATCGGAGGTCGAGGTGTCGCCGTCGATGGTGATGGCGTTGAAGGTTCCCTCGACCGCTTCAGACAGCAGTTCCTGCAGCACGGGCGCGGCGATCGGCGCATCGGTGAACAGGAAGGAGAGCATCGTCGCCATGTCCGGCGCGATCATGCCGGCGCCCTTGGCGATGCCGTTGAGCGTCACGCTCTGGCCGCCGAGGTCGATGCTGCGCGAGACCGCCTTGGGGAAGGTGTCGGTGGTCATGATGGCACGCGCCGCGCCCTGCCAGTCGCCGGCCTCGGCCTCGCCGACCAGGGTGCCGACGACGCCGGCGAACTTCTCCGCCGGCAGCGGCTCGCCGATCACGCCGGTGGAGGCGAGAAACACCTCGCCCATGGCGCAGCCGGCCGCTTCCGCCACATAGCGCGCCGAAAGCTCGGTCGCCTCGCGGCCCTTGCGGCCGGTGAAGGCATTGGCATTGCCGGAATTGACCAAAAGCGCCCGGGCGCGGCCGCCCGCGAGATTGTCGCGGCACCAGTCGACCGCCGCCGACGGGCAGCGCGACTTGGTGAACACGCCGGCGACGTCCGCGCCCTCGTCGAGCAGCACCATCAGGACGTCGGTGCGGCCCTTGTACTTGATCCCGGCCTGGGCGGTGGCGAAGCGCACGCCGGCGACGGCGGGCAGCGCCGGATAGGATTTCGGGGCGAGCGGCGAGACGGCCGTGGACATCGGACACTCCCTTGAAAAGCGGGGGGAAGAGACTGCCGCGAGCCTTGCCCCATCGCTCCCGCTCGCGCAAGTCCTATCCTGCCGAGGGCCTGCGGACCGGATGCAGGAAGGCGGAAAAGCGGCGGTGCAGGAAGGGGATGAGACCCCAGACCATGATCACGACCATGATCGGCGCGAGAACCAGCGTCTGCTGCCAGAACATCCAGCCGCGGGTCAGCGGCGCGACCAGATAAAGCAGCGCCGTCACCAGCGGATAGACGCCGGCAAAGACCAGCAGAGCGAAGCGCGGACGCGACAGGACGCGCGGTGCGGCAGGGGGCGCCGGACGGGCGGCCGCATCCGCCCGCATGTCGGAAGGGTCGGAGGCGGGAACATCCGGGGACGGGGCGGAGGCAGTCTGTGCGGACATCGGGAGATCTCCTGGTGAGCAGGCCGAAGGCAATGGCTCGGCTGGAAGGATCCGGGTGACGGCGCCCAGGCAGCGTCAGGGCGGCGGAGCGGCTTGAAGAAATTCTGGCGCCTCAACAAACGAAACGGGCCGTTTCGTTTCGCATTATCTAAACGGGCCGTTTCGTTTAGTCAAGCCCTGTGCTAAGGCTGAATGCAACGACAGAGCCGCCCACAATCCGCGCAGGAAGGTGGCCGAACGGCGGGAAACTTGAGGAAACGCGATGCGGAACGGCAACATCACGGACCATGAGGCGAAGGATGTCGTCGGCGCTGGGGTCGATGAGGCTTTGCCCGCTGCCAGACCCTCGACGGGCGCGCGGCGCAATCCGGCAAGCGCCGATGCGATCCGCCAGGCGGCCGCCGACATTCTCGCGGAAGACGGCTATGCGCGCTTTTCCATCGAGGCGGTGGCCCGCCGCGCCAGGGCCGGCAAGCCGACGATCTATCGCTGGTGGCCGAGCAAGGCGGCCCTGCTGCTCGACGTCTATCACCGCCAGAAGCAGGGCGTCGTCAACCCGGACACCGGCGATCTGGTGGAAGACCTGACGGCGTTTCTCGACTCGCTGTTCCGCCACTGGCGCGACACACCGACCGGTCCGGTGTTCCGCTCGGTCATCGCCGAGGCGCAGAGCGAGGACAGCGCGGCTGAAGCTCTCCGCTCCTATATGGAGGGGCGCTTTTCCCATTCCGCAAAGATGATCGAGCGCGCCCGCGAGCGCGGCGAGGTCGCCGCCCATGTCGACCCGCGCCTTGCCATCGAGCTGGTGGTCGGGTTCGCCTACATTCGGCTGCTGACCGGCCGGCTGGACATGGAAACGGCCGCCGTGAGGGCGGCCGTCTGCCTGTTCGTGGATGGCTGGCGCGCCGCACCGGCCGCGCGCCCCTGAAGCGGCGTTCCGCTTACTGCGCCTTGGGAGCCTCGCCGCCCTCGGCCGGGGCTGGCGCGGCCATCACCTCGATGCTGGTCTTCGACTTCAGGTCCTCCAGCACCTCCGTATAGCGCGCCCGCAGAAGCTGCTGGCGCAGCCGCTCGCGCACCTCGGAGAGCTCCGGTGCCGGCTGCTTGCGGGCATCCTCGACCTTGATCACGTGCCAGCCGAACTGCGATTCCACCGGCTCCTTGGAATAGGCGCCGACCTCCAGCGCGAAGGCCGCGTCCTCGAAGTCCTTGACCATCCGGCCCCGGGTGAAATAGCCGAGATCGCCGCCATTGGAGCCCATCGGATCGATGGACTTTTCCTTCGCCACGTCCGCGAAATCGGCCCCGCCGTCGAGTTCGGCGATCACCGCCTCGGCCTCTTCCCTGGTCTTCACCAGGATGTGGCGGGCCCGCCGCTCGTCCTCGCCCTGGTAATTGGCGAATTCCTTGTCATAGGCAGCCTGCAGCGCCTCTTCGCTGAGCTTGCCCTCGATCTCGCGGGCGAGATAGGCATTGCGCAGCGCCCGCATGGTCAGGAACTCGACCTGCCGCTTGAAGGCGTCCTCCTCGGCGATGCCGGCCTCGCGCGCCGCATTGGCCAGCACGGTCATGTCGACCACCACGTCGGTCAGGATCTTGCGCCACTGGGTCGGCGGCACCTGGGAGAGCTGATCCGCGAAATCCTGCGAGGCGAAGGCGATGTCCGCCTCGGTCACCTCGGTGTCGCCGACCTTGGCGACCACGTCGCCCGGCTCCTGCGCCGCCGCGCCGGTGGCCGCCAGGCTGCCGGCCAGCAGCGCGGCAAAGGCGGCGCGCCGCGCCGTCGCGGAAAGAATGCGTGTCATGCCCTGTATCCCTGTCGTCTTGTGTTTCGGCGGTCGCGCCTGCCGCGCCCCGCCTGTCGCCGGAGGTCCGCCCCGTCGGCTGACGGTTTGCGCGGCGTTGACA
This sequence comes from Stappia sp. TSB10GB4, assembly GCF_900185745.1. Lineage (NCBI taxonomy): Bacteria > Pseudomonadati > Pseudomonadota > Alphaproteobacteria > Hyphomicrobiales > Stappiaceae > Stappia > Stappia sp. TSB10GB4. The sequence continues at coordinate 25,118 of NZ_FYAV01000072.1, forward strand.
ACCTCCGGACCCCCTCTTATCTGTCGAGCGTCCCCCATGGAAGGGCCGGACACTCCCAGTCGAGCATGCGTTCGTCTCGCCCCAATGCGGCGGTTGTGAGGCCCGCGCCTGCCCGTACCGTCAATCCGATCTCCGGGTTGCTGCCAGGACCGAATGTCCGGCGCGACCTGACCAAACGATAAGGACCGCCACATGGTCGGCCTCGGCGCACTCGCCAAGAAGCTCTTCGGTTCCTCGAATGACCGCCTGGTCAAGCAGTTGCGCAACCGTGTCGCGGCCATCAACGCGCTGGAGGACGACCTTAGGGCCCTCAGCGACGACGACCTGCGCGCCCGCACGGAGACGTTCCGCCGCCAGCTCGCCGACGGCGCCAAGCTCGACAGCCTGCTGGAGCCGGCCTTCGCCACGGTGCGCGAGGCGGCCCGCCGGGTTCTCGGCCAGCGCCACTACGACGTCCAGATGATCGGCGGCATGGTGCTCAATGCCGGCCAGATCTCGGAGATGCGCACCGGCGAGGGCAAGACCCTGGTCGCCACCCTGCCGGTCTATCTCAACGCGCTTGCCGGCAAGGGCGTCCATGTCGTCACCGTCAACGACTATCTCGCCCGCCGCGACGCCGAGTGGATGGGCCGGGTCTACCGCTTCCTCGGCCTCTCCGTCGGCGTCATCGTCCACGGGCTGACCGACGAGGAGCGCAAGGCCGCCTACGCCGCCGACGTCACCTACGGCACCAACAACGAGTTCGGCTTCGACTATCTGCGCGACAACATGAAATACGAGCGCGGCTCGATGGTGCAGCGCGGACACAATTTCGCGATCGTCGACGAGGTCGACTCGATCCTGATCGACGAAGCCCGCACGCCGCTGATCATCTCCGGCCCGCTCGAGGACCGCAGCGACTTCTACAACACCGTCGATGCCTTCATCCCGCATATCGCGCCGGAGGACTACGAGCTCGACGAGAAGCAGCGCTCGGCGACCTTCACCGAGGCCGGCAACGAGAAGCTCGAAGGCCTGCTGCGCGAGGCCGGCCTGCTCAAGGGCGACAGCCTCTACGACGTGGAGAACGTCTCCGTCGTCCACCACCTGCAGCAGGCTCTGAAGGCGCACAAGCTGTTCCAGCGCGACAAGGACTATATCGTGCGCAACCGCGAGGTCGTCATCATCGACGAGTTCACGGGCCGCATGATGCCGGGCCGCCGCTATTCGGAGGGCCTGCACCAGGCGCTCGAGGCCAAGGAGAAGGTGCAGATCCAGCCGGAGAACCAGACGCTGGCCTCCATCACCTTCCAGAATTACTTCCGCCTCTACAACAAGCTTGCCGGCATGACCGGCACCGCCCAGACCGAGGCCGAGGAATTCGCCAATATCTACGGCCTCGAAGTGGTCGATATCCCGACCAATGTCGCGGTCAAGCGCATCGACGACGACGACGAGGTCTACCGGACCGTCGAGGAGAAATACAACGCGATCATCGAGCTGATCGAGGACTGCCGCAAGCGCGGCCAGCCGGTGCTGGTCGGCACCACCTCGATCGAGAAGTCGGAACTGCTCGCCGCCCGCCTCAAGGCCGCCGGCTACAAGCAGGCCGACGTCTCCTCGCCGGCCGCCTTCGAGCCGCTGTTCGCCGGCAATGGCAACAAGGACCGGATCTTCACCGTCCTCAATGCCCGCTATCACGAGCAGGAAGCCTCGATCATCTCCCAGGCCGGCCTGCCGGCCGCCGTCACCATCGCCACCAACATGGCCGGCCGCGGCACCGACATCCAGCTCGGCGGCAATGCCGAGATGCGCATCGAGCACGAGCTCGCCGACATGGCCGCCGGCCCGGAGCGGGAGGCCCGCGAAGCGGCGATCCGCGCCCAGGTCGAGGAGCGCAAGCAGCAGTCGCTCGCCGCCGGCGGCCTCTATGTGATCGGCACCGAGCGCCACGAGAGCCGGCGCATCGACAACCAGTTGCGCGGTCGTTCCGGCCGCCAGGGCGACCCCGGCCATTCCAAGTTCTTCCTGTCGCTGCAGGACGACCTGATGCGCATCTTCGGTTCCGACCGGATGGACGGGATGATGCAGAAGCTCGGTCTCAAGGAAGGCGAGGCGATCGTCCATCCCTGGATCAACCGGGCGCTGGCCAAGGCGCAGCAGAAGGTCGAGGCGCGCAACTTCGACATCCGCAAGAACCTCTTGAAGTTCGACGACGTCATGAACGACCAGCGCAAGGTCGTGTTCGACCAGCGCATCGAGCTGATGGACGGCCAGACGGTGGCCGAGACGGTCACCGACATGCGCCACGACGTGATCGAGGATCTCGTCGCCAAGCATATTCCGGAAAAGGCCTATGCCGAGCAGTGGGACACCGAGGGCCTGCAGACCGAGGTGCGCCGCCTGCTCAATCTCGACCTGCCGGTCGTCGACTGGGCCAAGGAAGAGGGCATCGCCGAGGAAGAGGTGACCGAGCGGCTGAAGAAGGCCGCTGACGAGGCCATGGCCCGCAAGGTCGGCCAGTATTCGCCAGAGATCATGCGCCAGGTCGAGAAGGCGGTGCTGCTGCAGACGCTCGACCACCTGTGGCGCGAGCATCTTGCCAATCTCGACCACCTGCGTTCGGTGATCGGCTTCCGCGGCTATGCCCAGCGCGATCCGCTGCAGGAATACAAGACCGAGGCCTTCACCCTGTTCGAGAGCATGCTGGTCAACCTGCGCCAGGCGACCACCGCCCAGCTCATGCGCGTGGAACTGGTGCAGGAGCAGCCGCCAAGCCTGCCGGACGGCGGCGACCTGCCGCCGATGCATGCCGAGCACCGCGACCCGCTGACCGGCGAGAACGAGTTCGACGAGGCCTATCAGGCCGTCGCCCCCGGCACGGTGCGCGATCCGAAAAACCCCTCGACCTGGGGCAAGGTCGGCCGCAACGAGGCCTGCCCCTGCGGCTCGGGCAAGAAGTACAAGCATTGCCACGGCGCCCTCGCTTGAGAAAATCTCCGCGACGGGCCGGGGTGTGAAGTCAGGAACGGCGGGCGGCCAGCCCGCCGTTTTTCGTGGCGCGGGGCTCGGGCCTGGAGGTGAAGCGTGAAAACCAATCCAAAGCTTGAGGCGATCGAGGACTGGGTGATCCGCGAGGCGCTCGGCCAGCCGGATATCGGCGAGATGTTCGCCGGCTTCTGCGAGCGTCTCGTTGCCGCCGGCATGCCGGTGGAGCGCGCCATGCTCTCCTGGGCGACGCTGCATCCGCTGGTCGAGGCGGAATCCGCCCTTTGGCTCACCGGCCGCGCGGCCGAACTGTCCCAGCACCGCCATGACGAGGAAGAGACCGAGGACTGGCTGAAAAGCCCCATCCGCGCCGTGCTGGAGGCGCGCGAGACGCGGCTGCGCCGGCGTCTTGCCGGCGCCAACGCCGCCACCGACGACTTCCCGATCCTGACGACGCTGAAGGCCGAGGGCTTCACCGACTATCTCGTCCTGTCGACCCCGTTTGAGCTGCCGACGGCCAAGGATTTCGGCTCGTCCGGCATGCTGGTCAGTTGGGCGACACGGGCCGAGGGCGGCTTTTCCGACGACGACATTGAGGGGCTCGACTATCTGCAGATCCGCCTGGCGCTGGCCTGCCGCGCCACCATCCAGTCGCGGATCGCCCATACCCTCGCCGAGACCTATCTCGGCGCCCGCGCCGGATCGCGGGTGCTCTCCGGCCTGATCCGCCATGGCGACGGCGAGCGGCTCGACGCGGTGATCTTCTATTCCGATCTGCGCGGCTCGACCGCCCTGGCCGACCGTCTCGCCCCCGACGTCTACATGGCCCATCTCAACGCCTATTTCGACGCCACCGCCCGCACGGTGATGGCCCATGGCGGCGAGGTGCTGGACTTCATCGGCGACGCGGTGCTGGCGGTGTTTCCGATCGAGGCGGGCGGCTTCGATGCCGCCGTCAGCCGCGCCCTGCGCGCCGCCGACGCCGTGCTGGTGCAGATCGAACGGGCGCAGGCGGCGACCGAGCATCCGCTTCACTGCGGCATCGCGCTCTCCTCCGGCGACGTGATGTTCGGCAATATCGGCATTCCCGAGCGGCTGACCTTCTCGGTGATCGGCCGCACGGTCAACGCCGCCGCCCGCATCGAGGCGATGACCAAGACGCTCGGCCGGCCGCTTCTCGTCACCGCCGACATCGCCGCCTTCGCCCCGCACGCCTTCACTCCGCTCGGCCGCTTCCAGCTCGCCGGCTTCGGCGAGGAGGTGGAGCTGCACGCCCCCGTGTGAGGCCTGCCCCTCTCCGGACGCGAAAAGGGCGCCGGACCTTGCGGTCGCAGCGCCCCTCGAAAGACCGGCCCGGCAGGCCGGCGTCTTACATCACCGTGACCTGCGCCCCGACCGAGACCCGCTCGTAGAGGTCCTCGACATCCTCGTTGAGCATGCGGATGCAGCCCGACGACACCGCCCGGCCGATCGACCAGTCCTCGTTGGTGCCGTGGATGCGGTATTCGGTCGCCCCGAGATAGAGCGCCCGCGCGCCCATCGGGTTCTTCGGTCCGCCAGGCATGAAGGCCGGCAGGTTGCGGCCGTTCTTGCGCTCGCGGACGATCATTTCCGGCGGCGGCGTCCAGCCCGGCCACTTGGCCTTGCGCGTCACCTTCTCGGTTCCGGCCCAGGAGAAGCCCTCGCGGCCGACGCCGATGCCGTAGCGCACGGCCTTGCCGCCCGGCAGCACGTAATAGAGATAGCGGTCGCGGGTATCGACGATCACCGAGCCCGGCTTCTTGTCGGTGCGGTAGCGCACCTCGGTGCGCCGGTATTTCTCGCGGACGATCTTGCCGGCCGCCTCCGGCGTGATCCGGTAGGTCTGCCAGCTCCGGCTGACCGGATCGTAATACTGCTCCGTCTGCGCCTTGGCAGGCGCACCGCCCGCCAGGGAGAGCGCCAGCACCAGTCCCGCAAAAACCCGCCCAGAAAAGATCCGTCCAGCAAAGAACCGCATGTCACCTCCACGCCCCGGAGGCCGCGCCGCCCGCCCCTCCGACTGATTCGCAATCGGCAGAAAATCTACACGTCCCTCAGGCGCCGCGCGCGCCCTGTTTGGCGAGCAAGGCAAGGACTTCGGCCCGTTGTGGCAGCGGCGCAACAGCACCGAAGCCGCACACGGCGAGCGCCGCCGCCGCATTGGCGTGACGGGCCGCCGCCAGCCCGTCGCCGGTGGCCAGGAATTCGGCGAGAAACGCCCCGTCGAAGGCATCGCCCGCCCCCGTCGCATCCACCGCCGCCACCTTGTGCGGAGCGATGATCTCCGTCCCTTCCGGCCCGGCATAGAGCACGCCCTTGTCGCCGAGCGTCAGCGCCACCCGCGCCGCGCCCTTTGCCCGGTAGTGATCGGCGATCTCCTGCGGGCTCTCCAGCCCTGTCAGCTTGCGCGCATCGTCGAGGCCGGGCAGCAGGATGTCGGCCATCGCCGCTGTCGCCTCCACCACCGCGCGGGCCCGCGCCAGCGGCCACAGCGCCAGCCGCAGGTTGGTGTCGTAGGAGATCAGCCCGCCGGCCGCCTTCACGGCCTCGATGGCCGCGAACACCGTGTCGCAGGCGCTCGCCGAAATCGCCTGGCTGATCGCCGAGACATGCAGGATCCTGGCCTTGCGCAGCAGCTCGAGCGGCAGGTCCTCCGGGCGCATCAGGCTCGCCGCCGATCCGCTCCGGCGATAGGAGAACATGTGGCCCGACGGCCCATGGGTGACGAAATAGATCCCGGTCGGCGCCTGCTCCATCCGCGCCACGCCGGCCGTGTCGACGCCCTCCGCACGCCACAGCCCGTCGAACAGGTCGCCGAACACGTCGCGCCCCGTCGCGCTGACATAGCCGACACGCGCCCCCTGCCTCGCCGCCGCGATCGCCGCGTTCGAGGTGTCGCCGCCGAAGCCTTGCACGTAAGGCCCGCCCGGCGCCGTCTGGTTGAACTCGATCATCGGCTCGCCGAGGCAAAGTAGCTCGCTCACTGGTCCACTCCGGTCAATTCAATCGATTTAAGTCCATGCGATGCGCTCCCCCCGCCTGTCAAGTCCGCGCAAGGCCAAGGCGGACCCGCCTCCCCGGCATGGGCGCCTGCCCTCTCGCATCCCCCCCTCGCATCCTCTGGCCTTGCATGCGACAAGGAGCAAAAGACCCATCAGCGGAGCAACGCCCCATGTCCGAATTGCCGCCCTCGATCCTGCCCGTCACCGCCAGCGGCCCGGACAGTCCCGAGCCGGTGGTGCTGCTGCACGGCTTCGGTGGCGACGCGCGCGGTTTCGCGGAGCTGCAGGGCGAAGTGTCAATGAGCCGGCGCACGCTGGCTTTCGACCTGCCCGGCCACGGCCGCGCCCTCGGCTGGCCGAGGATCGGCGGCGCCGGCGTCGCCGCCCGCGCCGTGCTCGGCTCGCTGGAGGCGATGGGCCTCGCCCGCGTCCATCTCGTCGGCCATTCGATGGGCGGGGCGGCCGCCGCGCTCGTTGCGCTGAAGGCGCCCGAGCGGGTGGCGAGCCTCACCCTGCTCGGTCCGGGCGGCTTCGGCCCCGAGATCAACGCCGCCCTGCTGCGCCGCTATGCGGCGGCGCGCGAGCCGGGCGAACTGGAACCGCTGCTGGAGCAGTTCTTCGGCCTCGGCTTCGACCTGCCGCGCCTCGTCGTGCGCCAGGCGGCGGAGGCCCGCGCCCGTCCCGGCGTCTGCGAGACCTTGACCGAGATCGTCGAGACCCTGCTCGACGGCAAGGAGCAGAAGACCCTGCCGATCGCCGAGATCGCGGCCCTCGGCCCCCCGGTGCGGCTGATCTGGGGTGCCCAGGACCGGGTGCTGCCGGTCTCCCAGGCGCGCGGCCTGCCCGGCGACATCGCCGTGCAGGTGTTCGACGGGGTCGGCCACATGCCGCATCTGGAAATCCCGCAGCAGGTCGCCCGCGCCATCCGCGCCCAGACCGGCGACAGCGCCTGACGCCCGGAGACCAAGAGACTGGGAAACGCAAAAGGCCGCGCCCTTGTGGGACGCGGCCTAGAATGTCGAATGTCGTCGGCTGAAACAGCGCGACAGGCGGCTCAGGCCTTGGCGGCCTTGGCCCGCTCGATCGATTCCTCGATGATCCGCTTGGCCTCGTCCGGGCCGCCGAAGCCGGTGATCTTCACCCACTTGCCCGGCTCCAGGTCCTTGTAGTGCTCGAAGAAGTGCTTGATCTGCTGGATGGTGATGTCCGGCAGGTCCTCGTAATGGACGATGTTCTCGTAGCGCCGCGTCAGCTTGCTGGAGGGCACCGCGATCAACTTCTCGTCCTGCCCCGCCTCGTCCTCCATGAACAGCACGCCGATCGGGCGACAGTTCATGATCGCGCCCGGCACGATCGGCCGCTGGTTGGCGACGATCACGTCGACCGGGTCGCCGTCGCCGCACAGGGTGTGCGGCACGAAGCCGTAATTGCCCGGATAGCGCATCGGCGTGTAGAGGAAGCGGTCGACATACATGGCGCCGGCTTCCTTATCCATTTCGTACTTGATCGGCTCGCCGCCCACCGAGACCTCGATGATGACATTGATGTCCTCGGGCGGATTCTTTCCGATCGGAACGGCATCGATACGCATGGATGGGGGCTCCTCTTTGGATGTTGGCGGCTGTATCGCAAGCGCCGTGTCCAAAGGCAAGCCGGAACTTGTTGCACTGCAACTTAAGGCCTAATGCAACCGGTTCGCGGGTCGGGACGCCCCGTCCTGCTCAGCGATGCTGGCCGGCGAACTGCGCCGGGCCCTCCGGCAGGCCGTAGCCGCCGCCCTGCCGGTCGAGCGGATAGGCCTCCTCCACCAGGTAGGGCCCGCCGCCGACGCTGGCACGGGAGGAGAACAGCGCGAAGCGCGCCGCCGTGAAGCTCTGGGCGTAGAAGTCGCCATGCTCGGCGAGCCAGCGCGCCACGTCCTGGTTGCTGCAGGTGCGGCAGCGCGCCAGCGTCACATGCGGCACGTATTTGCGCCGCTCCGCCGGCAGCCGCAGCCGCTGCAGGATGCGCTCCTGCTCGCCCTGCAGCTCCATCAGCCCCGGCGTCGGCTCGACCCTTGCGAAGACCGCATGCGGCTTGCCGTTGGCGAAGGCGCCGAGCCCGGTCAGCCGGATCTCCACCGGATCGCGGCGGATGCGGTCGAGCGCGTCCGCCACCTCGTCGGCCATGCGGTCGTCGATGTCGCCGATGAAGCGCAGGGTGATGTGGTAATTTTCGGGGTCGATCCAGCGCACACCGCGCAGGCCACCGCGCAACAGGGAGAGCATGAGGCCGGTCTGGGCCGGAATCTCAAGCCCGGTGAACAGTCGAGGCATGATCGAACCCTCCGCTGTCGCCGCATGCTCTCATCAGGACGGGTTTTTCGCTGCACCGCAAGCAAAAAAGCAAGGCGCTGATCCGCAAGGGCATTCCGCCTCAGGCCGGCTTTGCGACCGGCAGCAGGCCCCCTCCGTCGCGGCGGATCGGCCGTGATTCGGGCCGGCCCGCCGCGTCTTTCCGCCGCCTTACGGGCAGGGGCTGCCGTGATGCTGGTAGAGCGTGTTGATCCGCGCCTCGATCTCCTCGGTGATTGCAAGGTCCAGCGCGCCGAGATCGTGCTCGAGCTGGCCCAGCGAGGTCGCGCCGAGGATCACCGAGGTGGTGAAGGCGCGCGACAGCGCGAAGGCGATGGCCAGTTGCGAGGAGGACAGGCCGAGCTCGTCGGCAAGGTCGAGATAGGCGTTGATCGCGACGTCCGCACCCGGCTTCTCGTAGCGCTGCAGCCGGTCGAACAGCGTCTTGCGGGCTCCGGCCGGCAGCGCGCCGTTGCGATACTTGCCGGTCAGATAGCCCTGGCCCAGCGCCGAATAGGCGAGCAGGCCGACCTGTTCCCGGTGGGCGATTTCGGCAAGCCCGCCCTCGAAGGTGCGGTTGACCAGATTGTAGGCGTTCTGGATCGACACCACCCGCGGCCAGCCGTTGCGCTCGGCCAGTTCCAGGAAACGCATCGTGCCCCAGGGGCTCTCGTTGGAGAGGCCGAGATGGCGGATCTTGCCGGCCTTCACCAGCCGGTCCATCGCCTCCAGCGTCACCTCGATCGGCGTCTCGTCGTCGCAGGGCGCCGGTGCCTTCCAGATCGTCGGGTTGGAGCCGAAGCCGGAGACGTTCCGGTCCGGCCAGTGGATCTGGTAGAGGTCGATATAGTCGCTCTGCAGCCGCGTCAGGCTCTTGTCGACGGCTTCCTCGATCTGCGCGCGGGTCAGCCGGCCCTCGCTGCCGTCCTTGCGGAACCAGGTGTTCTCGGTGCGGCCGACCACCTTGGTGGCGATCACCACCTTGTCGCGGTTGCCGCGCGCCTTCAGCCAGGTGCCGATGATTTCCTCGGTGCGCCCCTGGGTCTCGGCCTTGGGCGGGATCGGATAGAGTTCGGCGGCATCAAAGAGGTTGATGCCGCGGTCGAGCGCGAGGTCGAGCTGGGCATGGCCCTCGGCCTCGGTGTTCTGCTCGCCGAAGGTCATCGTGCCGAGCGACAGGCTGGAGACATGAATGTCCGTGCGTCCGAGACGGCGCTTTTGCATCGGGGGATCTTTCTGCTGCGGTGTCTTGTGAAGACCGGGAGGATGGCCGGACCTTGACCGCTCAAGCGCGCCTCGTCAACCGTCTGCCGGCCTCTCCCCGCACGCCCCGATGCGCCGCGCCGGGTGCCCGCTCAGCCCCGCGCCGCGCCGGCCCGCGCGATCAGTTCTTCGACCTTCGGCAGGATGCCCTCGACGATGATCGCGACGCCCTTCTGCGTCGGGTGGATGCCGTCCGGCAGCACCGTCTCGGCCGTGATCGGGATGCCTGCAAGGAAATTCGGATAGAGCACCGCGTCGTGGTCCGCCGCGATCTCCGCATACATCCGCTCGAAGCCGGCGACATAGTCCTCGCCCATGTTGCGGGGCGCGGCGATGCCGGCCAGCAGCACCGGCAGCCCGCGCTCGGCAAGGCTCCCGACGATCCGCTCGAGATTCGCCCGCGCCGATGCCACCGGCAGGCCGCGCAGCGCGTCATTGGCGCCGAGTTCGACGATCACCGCGTCCGCCCCCTCGCCCAGCGACCAGTCGAGCCGCGACAGCCCTCCCGCCGTGGTGTCGCCGGAAACCCCGGCATTGACCACGACGACATCGTGCCCGCGCGCCTTCAGCGCCGCTTCCAGTTGCACCGGGAACGCCGCCTCGGGCGGCAACTGGTAGCCGGCCGTCAGGCTGTCGCCCAGCGCGAGGATGCGCAGCGGCTCGGCCCGCGCCGGCAGCGCGGCCAGCAATCCGGCCATGGCGAGAAAAACTGTAACGAAACGTATCATGTCGGCTGATCCTCTGGACGCTCCCCGCGTAACCTCCCATATCGCGAAAGGTTGCGTGCAGCGCGGCATGTTGCAACGTCGACCCGATCATATGGCCCAACCATATAGGCAGAGCATGACCGACCGAACAGTCCCGCCCCCCATCGTCTCCCTGTCCGGCGTTCATCTCAGCCTCGGCCACGCCGCCGCCCGCGTCCACATTCTCAAGGGCGTCGACCTCGACATCGCCGCCGGCCGTCGGGTCGGCATCATCGGCCCGTCCGGCTCCGGCAAGTCGACCCTGTTGATGGTGATGGCCGGGCTGGAGCGGGCTGACCAGGGCTCGGTGGTCGTCGGCGGCTCCGAACTGACGGACCTGTCGGAGGACCAGCTCGCCCGCTTCCGCGGCCGCTCCATCGGCATTGTCTTCCAGTCCTTCCACCTCATTCCCAACATGACGGCGCTGGAAAACGTCGCCGTGCCGCTGGAGCTTGCCGGCGTGCCGCGCGCCTTCGAGGCCGCGCGCGAGGAGCTGGCCGCCGTCGGCCTTGCCGAGCGCACCGGCCACTACCCCTCGCAGATGTCCGGCGGCGAGCAGCAGCGCGTCGCCATCGCCCGCGCCCTGGTCACCCGCCCGCCACTGCTGCTGGCCGACGAGCCGACCGGCAATCTCGACGAGACCACCGGCGCGCAGATCGTCGACCTGATGTTCTCCGCCACCCGCGAGCGCGGCATGACGCTGGTCATGGTCACCCATGATGCGGCGCTCGCCCGTCGCTGCGACGAGACCATCCGCGTCCGCTCCGGCCATATCGAGACGCTGGAGCCCGCTCCCGCCGGCGGAGGGGCCTGACCATGCACGGTGTCCTGCCCACGCCGTCGCAGCGCCGCGCCCGCCCGCCGCTCGGCCTCGCCTTCCGCTTCGCCCTTCGCGAGATGCGCGGCGGGTTGCGCGGCTTCTATGTCTTCATCGCCTGCATCGCGCTTGGCGTCGCCGCCATCTCCGGCGTTGCCTCCGTCTCGCGCGCGCTGGTGGAAGGCATCGCCGCCGAAGGCACCTCGATCCTCGGCGGCGACCTGTCGGCCCGCCTGATCCACCGCACCGCCGAGCCGGACGAGCTTGCCTGGCTGGAAAGCCTCGGCGCGGTCTCGCGCGTCGCCACCCTGCGGGGCATGGCGCGGGCGCCGGACAGCGGCGAGCAGACCCTGGTCGAGCTGAAGGCCGTCGACGGCGCCTATCCGCTCTATGGCGAGCTGCGCCTTGCCGGCGGCGGCGATCTGGCCGGCGCGCTGGCACCCCGCGACGGTGTACATGGCGTCGTCGTGGAGCCGGAGCTGCTGGTCCGCCTGGGGCTGGAAAAGGGCGACACGATCACTCTCGGCCGTGCCAGCCTGCACATCGCCGACACCCTCGCGGCCGAGCCCGACCGCCTCAGCGACGGCATCAATTTCGGCCCCCGGATGATCGCCTCGGACGCTGCGCTGGAGGAGACCGGCCTCGTCCAGCCCGGCAGCCTGGTGCGCTGGCTCTACCGCGTCCGCCTGCCCGCCGGCACCTCCTCCGCGGCGGTCGAGGCGCTGGCCGAGGAGGCCAACCGGCGCTTCCCGCTCGCCGGCTGGCGGGTGCAGTCGCGCGCCGAGGCCGCCCCCGGCCTGCAGCGCAACATCACCCGCCTTGCCCAGTTTCTCACCCTTGTCGGCCTCACCGCGCTGGTCGTCGGCGGCGTCGGCGTCGCCAATGCGGTGCGCTCCTATCTCGATGCCAAGCGGCCGGTGATCGCCACCTTCCGCTGCCTTGGCGCCGATGGCGACTTCGTCTTCCGCGTCTATCTGATCCAGATCCTCTGCCTCGCCGGCCTCGGCATCGCCGCCGGCCTCGTCCTCGGCGCGCTGATCCCCTTCGTTGCCGCCGGCTTCATCGCCGCCGTGCTGCCGATCAAGGCGATCGCCTCGGTCTATCCGGCCGAGCTCGGCCTCGGCGTGCTCTATGGCGGGCTCACTGCGCTTGCCTTCGCGCTGTGGCCGCTCGGCCGCGCCCATGACGTGCCGCCGAGCCTGCTGTTCCGCGACGATGCCTCCGCCACCCGCGCCTGGCCGCGCAAGCGCTACCTCGCGGCGACCGCCGCCGCCGTGCTGGTGCTCGCCGGCCTTGCCGTCGCCCTGTCCGGCGACCTGCGCATCTCGCTCACCTATGTCGGCGCCACCGCGGTGGTCTTCGTGCTCTTGATGCTGATCGCCCGCGGCATCATGGCCGGCGCCCGCCGCCTGCCGCATCCGCGCGGCGCCGAATTGCGCCTGGCGCTTGCCAACATCCACCGGCCCGGCGCGCTGACCCCCTCCGTCGTGCTCTCGCTCGGCCTCGGCCTGTCGCTGCTGGTCGCCCTGGCCTTGATCGACGGCAACCTGCGCCGCGAGCTCGGCACCACCGTCACCGCCAATGCCCCGAGCTTCTTCTTCCTCGACGTGCAGCAGTCGGAGCGCGAGGCCTTCGACGCCCTGCTCGCCCGCGAGGCGCCGGGCGCCACCATCGACGGCGCGCCGATGCTGCGCGGCCGCATCGCCGCGGTCAACGGCGTGCCGAGCGAGGAGGTCGCGGTGCCCGAGGGCGGCCGCTGGGTGCTCAACGGCGATCGCGGCGTCACCTATGCCGGCGAGCGGCCGGCGAGTGCGGAGCTGACGGAGGGCACCTGGTGGGCGCCCGACCATGACGGCACGCCGCTCGTCTCCTTCGAGGCCGGCGCCGGCGCCGGGCTCGGCCTGAAGATCGGCGACACGATCACCGTCAACGTACTCGGCCGCGAGATCACCGCCGAGATCGCCAATTTCCGAAGGGTCGAGTGGGAATCGCTCGCCATCAACTTCGTCATGGTGTTCTCGCCCAACACCTTCGCCGGCGCGCCGCACACCCATCTGCGCACCCTCGCCTATGCCGACGGCGGCGGCGAGGCCCGCGAGCTGGCCCTGCTCAAGACCCTGTCGCAGGCGTTCCCGACCGTCACCGCCGTGCGCGTCAAGGACGCCATCCAGCAGGTCAACAGCCTCGTGGAACAGCTCGCGGTGGCGATCCGCGCCGCCGCCTCGATCACCCTCATCGCCTCCGTGCTGGTGCTGGGCGGGGCGCTCGCCGCCGGTCACCGGCACCGGGTCTACGACGCGGTGATCCTCAAGACGCTGGGCGCAACCCGCGGCCGGCTGATCGCCAGCTTCTCGCTGGAATACGCCATTCTCGGCCTCGTCACCGCCGCGTTTGCGGTGATCGCCGGGGCGCTCGCCGCCTCCTTCGTGCTGGTGGAGATCATGAATGCGGGCTTCGCCTTCCTGCCCGTGACCGCCTTCGGCGCCGCGCTTGCCGCCCTCGTACTCACCGTCGGCTTCGGCCTCATGGGCACCTGGCAGGTGTTGGGGCGCAAGCCGGCGCCGGTGCTGCGCAACCTTTAGCCGGCGCCGGACCGCGCCTGCGCGGCGGGTAACCCTCTGCCGGAATAATGACAGAACGGTAATGTCGGCCGGGCCGATTATGCCTTGTGGGGACGGCGGCTTGTGCCCATATTCGGGGGGACGTGCGTGCGAGCGGCGCGAACAGCGGCGCTTGCATGACTTCACGAGGTTGCGCAAAGGGGCCGCGAGGCGTCCGGCGCGGCCGGGGGACCGCCCTCAAAAAGGGCAACCGTTTCAACGGATAGAGAGGATTTCGATGTCGACCTTCGACCGCAATTCCAACACGAGGTACGCTGCGGCCGGCGCACACGCACAGGCCGGCGTCTATGATGAGGGCCTGCGCGCCTACATGCTGGGCGTCTACAACTACATGGCCCTCGGCCTCGCCATCACCGGCCTTGCCGCGCTGGCGACCGTGTATTTCGCCATCGACCAGACCGCCGGCGGCATGGCGCTGACCCCGTTCGGCCAGGCGATCTATCTCAGCCCGCTGAAGTGGGTGGTGATGCTCGCGCCGCTGGCCATGGTGTTCTTCCTCAGCTTCCGCATCCAGTCGATGAGCGCCTCCACCGCTCAGACGACCTTCTGGATCTACGCGGCGGCGATGGGTCTGTCGCTGTCGACGATCTTCCTCGTCTACACGGGCGGCTCGATCGCGCGGGTGTTCTTCATCACCGCCGCCTCCTTCGGCGCGCTGAGCCTTTACGGCTACACCACGAAGAAGGACCTGTCCGGCTGGGGCTCGTTCCTGTTCATGGGCCTGATCGGCATCATCATCGCCTCGCTGGTCAACATCTTCCTGGCCTCCTCGGCGCTGCAGTTCGCCGTGTCGGTGATCGGCGTGCTGGTCTTCGCGGGCCTCACCGCCTACGACACCCAGCAGATCAAGGAAATGTACTACGCGGGCGACGGCTCCGAGGTTGCCAAGAAGAAGTCGATCATGGGTGCCCTGCGCCTGTATCTGGACTTCATCAACCTGTTCCTGATGCTGCTGCAACTGTTCGGCAACCGCGAATAATCGCGCATCCTCAGGCACAAGCGGACATCGACGGGCGCGGCGAAAGCCGCGCCCGTTTCGTTTGCGAGGGCGTCGGCAACGACTTTTGCCCAGTGCCGAGCGAGTGCCGGACGGGTGCCGGGCGGGTGCCGGGCGGGGAGCGGACAGGGAGCGGGCGAAAGCCGGTGGCGGTTTGCAGAGCGTCCGCCGCCGCCGCCACTGCGTCCATTTCTTCGGCTTCCTCGCGGAATCCTTCGCCTTTTCGCGCCGAACCGGATTGACGCGGCGCGGCGCGGCGGGGTTATCTGCGGTCATTCATCTTCCCCCCAGTTCAGGTCGAACGGATCCAATGTCGAGCGTTACCAGAAGACTTGCCGGCGCCCGCCGGGCCGCCATCTCCCGCCTGCCGCTGTTCTCCCTTGCCCTGTGCCTCGCCGTCCCGGCCGCGCAGGCCGACGAGTACGACGCCCAGTGGGGCCTGATCATGACCGGCGCGCGCATCGCCCATGAGCGCGGCTATATCGGCCGCGGCGTCAATGTCGGCGTCGTCGATTCCGGCATCATCTCCGGCCATCCGGATCTCGAAGGCAATCTCAGCGGCCTGTCGATCAACGG
The DNA here is from genome assembly GCF_900185745.1 of Stappia sp. TSB10GB4. Lineage (NCBI taxonomy): Bacteria > Pseudomonadati > Pseudomonadota > Alphaproteobacteria > Hyphomicrobiales > Stappiaceae > Stappia > Stappia sp. TSB10GB4. Next base: position 40,461 of record NZ_FYAV01000072.1, read on the forward strand.
CTACACCCTGGCGCCGACGACCACGGACGGCGAAGGCCATGGCACCCATGTCGCCGGCACCATCGCCGCGCTCGCCAATGGCGAGGGCATGATGGGCGTCGCGCCGGGCGCGCGGGTCACCTCGCTGCAGATCGCCAGGGACGACGGCAGCATCGACGCCGCGCTGCTCGACAGCGCCGTCGCCGCCGTCATCGGCTACGGCCTCGACAACGGCATCGAGTTCTTCAACAACTCGTGGGGCAGCGACGGGATGATGCCGGCCGACGGACCCGCCCTCGAGGGCGTACGGTCGCATTTCGAGAACGACAATCCGCTGATGCTCGCCGCCTTCCGCCGCGCCGCCGCCGAAGGCGCGGTGATGGTCTTCGCCAACGGCAATGACGGCCTGCCCGGCGCGGCCTATGAGCCGGCCCTGCCCCACCTCTTCCCCGAGCTGCGGGCGAACTGGCTGGCGGTCGCCGCCGTCGGCCGCGACGGCACTCTCGCCGATTACTCCAACCGCTGCGGCGTCGCCATGGCCTGGTGCCTGTCCGCGCCCGGCGGCGGCGACGACCAGGATGCCGACGGCATCTACTCGACCTCCAACACTGGCGGCTATGTCCGCTTGTCCGGCACCTCGATGGCGGCGCCCCATGTCACCGGCGCGCTGGCGATCGCCCGCGAGATGTTCCCCAACGCCTCCGCCTCCGACCTGGCGCAACTGGTCCTGGCGACCGCCCGCGACGTCGGCGAAGCCGGCATCGACGCCGAATACGGCTGGGGTCTGCTCGACCTTGACAACCTGACCTCGACCCGCGACGGCGCCACCGCCTCGGTCTTCACCCAGTCGCAGATGGCGCAGGCCGCGACCATGTCGCAGATCGCCGGCACCATCGCCGACCTTGCCGCTGCGCATGGCTCCGGCAAGGCGACCCCGGGCACGGTCAGCGTCTCCACCCATGGCGGCGCGCCGACGGCCGATGCCGGCTACCGGCTGTGGGGCTCCATGCTCGGCAGCTACTCCAGCATCTCCTCCCACGGCGCCACCCCCGGCAGCATCAGCCGCACCGGCGGCATGCTCTCCGGTATCGACGTCACCCTCGGCAATGGCATCGGCGGCGGTTTCGGTGTCGGCTTCACCTCCGGCAACAGCCAGGGCGGCGGCAACACCGCCCGCGCCAATGCGCTGCATGCGGTCGCCTATGGCAGCTATTCGGCCGGCGGCTTCTTCGCCGACGCGGCCGGCGGCCTCAGCCGCTTCGACTCGCGCCGCACCCGCAACTCGATCGCCGGCGCCGGCGGTGCCGTGCCCTTCACCGGCTCCAGCAAGTCGGTCGATATCGGCGCCTGGTCGAATGCCCGCATCGGCATGACCTTCGCGACCGTCGGCACCACCATCCAGCCCTACCTGCAGACCCGCCTCGTGCATCAGTGGCTGGGCGCGTCGAACGAGACCGGGGCCGGCGTCTTCGCCCTCTCGGCACCGTCGGCGAACCGCAGCCAGTTCGATGCCGGCGCCGGTCTGCGCGTTGCCGCGCCCGCCCTGCCGCTCGGTGCGGCGGCGACGCTGACGCCGGTGGTCGATGTCGCCTATGCCCGCGCCCTCGGCTCGCTCGGCGACACCCGCACCGCCACCATGCTCGGCGCGCCGGTCACCGCCACCGGCACCCGTGTCGGCCGCGACATCGCCCGTCTGTCGGCCGGCCTGCAGGTCGACGCGATGGAGGGCCGCCTGTCCGGCGCCCTCACCTACTCGGGCGAGTACCGGGCCCGCGCCCGCTCGCACGCTTTGGCCGCGCGCATGGGCTACAAATTCTGACGAGCCCCTGCGGGGCTCCCGGTTCCGTGCCTGCATTCCCGCGGCACTGCCTTGCGGAGGTCGGCCTGCCCGACCTCCGCTTTTTGCCTCAAAGGGGGGTCGGCTCGCCCGGCCTCCGCTTTTTGCCTCAAAGGGGGGTCGGCCTGCCCGGCCTCCGCTTTTTGCTGATCGATTGGGGTCGGCTCGCCCGGCCTCCGCTTTTGCGCCGGGCGGCGAGCAGCCCCTGCCTTGCGGCCTCACACCAGGCTGAGGTGACGCTTCTTCTCGAAGACCTTGAGCACCTGGGCGAGATCGCCGCCGCGTTTCAAGATCACCCCGCCGGTGCCGACCACCGCATAGGCGCCCTGGCGCCGGGCGTTGCGCGGCACTTTCTCGATGCGGAACAGCGGCATTTCGGAGCTGCGGCGAAACACGGAAAACACCGCCCGGTCCTTCAGATGGTCGATGGCATAGTCGCGCCACTCGCCGGAGGCCACCCGGTGGCCATAGACCCGCAGGATCAGGTCGAGCTCCCGGCGGTGAAAGGTGACCAGCGCCGGGGGGCTGGCCGTCCCTTGCGCAGGGGCGAAGCCGGAGATTGCCTCCAGGTCCGCCCCGAACCGGGATGCCTCTTCTTCGAACTCGCTCATCGCGCCTCCCGCCTGGCTCGGGGTCCCGTCATCGATCCGTCATGATGAGCCCCTGCTTCCGCCTTTGGCAAGTCCCGGGCAGCGAGGGCCGGGCGCCGCGCTTCGCCCGCTGGCGCCCCGGCCAGACCGCCCCTCCGGCAAGCCCTTGGAAAAAATCACTATTTCAGGCGGCTCCGGCGCGGCCCCAGGAGTTTTTACCCCCCCTGTCGATTTCATAGTTTCGCCCCATTGCAGCCCATACGGCGCCATCTTGGCCGGCGAAATTGGCATCGTTGCATGAGGGACTGACGACAAGGCTTCGGTACGCAACAGCCCCCCAGCCCCCCGGGGTTTTGTCTCAGGCGTTCCCCGGCCCGCAAGGGCCGAACTGCAACCGGAAGGGCCGGCTCAGCGCCGGCCCTTTTCCGTTTCTCCCCACGGCTCTTCCGCATTTTCCAGCTCTCCCGCCCCGCCGGGCGCGGCGCTGCGCGCAACGGCTTTTGTCGGCCGGCGAAGGGCGCTATCATGTCTCCATGAGTATCGGTCTGACAGCCCTGCGCCCAGCGCGCCACGACGATGCCGAAGCGCTCGCCCTCATCCATGAGGATGCCTGGCGGGCGACCTATCGCGGCATCATCGACGGGCTCGAACTGGAGCGGATGATTTCCCGGCGCGGGCCGAAATGGTGGCGCACCGCCCTGTCGCGCGGCGTCCAGATCCAGATTCTCCAGGTCGCCGGCGTGCCGGCCGGCTATGCCACCTGGGGCCGCAGCCGGATGCGCGAACTGCCCTTCGAGGGCGAGATCTACGAGCTCTATATCCGCCCGGACCACCAGGGCCTCGGCTTCGGCAGCGAGTTGTTCACCGCCACCCGCGCCGCGCTGACCCGCGCCCGCCTCGATGGCCTCGCCATCCGCGTGCTCAAGGACAACGAGGAGGCGGTGCGCTTCTACCAGCGCCGGGGCGGCCAGATCCTGATGACCAATCGCGAGCGCATCGCCCAGACGACGCTCGACCTGACGGTCTTCGGCTGGTTCGCCGAAGACCGGTTCTGAGGCATCCGGCTCCCGGCGGACCGGCCGCGCCGTATCGTTCAGGCAGCCGCGCCGTAGTGCCCCGCCCTCTCGATCCATCCCTTTCGCTTGGCCTCGTTCGACCCCTGCACCGGCGCGAAAGTGCGGAAGCGGATGCCCTTGAAGCCGCAAAGCCCGAGGATCTGCGATTTCATCACCCGGTATCCCGGCACCCGCTCGATCAGGTAGAGATACCAGCGGGGCGAGTCCGCGGTCACCAGCACCTCCGCCGTCCGTCCCTGCAACAGCTTGTCCGGCAGCATCTGGCCGGACGTGTAGCGGAAGGCGAAGCCCGGCAGCAGCACCCGGTCGAGCAGCCCCTTGAGCTTGGCCGGCATCAATCCCCACCACATCGGATGGACGATGACCAGGTGCTCGCACCAGGCGATCTTGTCCTGCACCTCGGCGAGGCACGGCTCCAGCGGCTTGTCGGCGCCAAAGCCCGCCCCCATGTCGGGATCGAACGTCATGTCGGACAGGCGCAGCAGCGCCACATCGTGCCCGGCGCGGATGGCCCCTTCCGCATAGGCGGCGGCCAGCGCCCCGCACAGGCTGTCGGGGCCGGGATGTCCATCCAGGACCAGAATGCGTTTCGGCATTGTCTCTCTCCGGTTTCGCGTGTATCCATGCATAATTGACCGCGGTCATTTTTTGATGACTCATTTTTTGACCTCGGTCAATAAATAAATTCACGCGGCCCGCGCGGGCAGCGCCAAACCGCCTCGCAAGAGAGCCCCATCGAGAGAGAAGGACTGGAATGGTCGGACGCCCGCAGAAGCGCACCCGCGAGACCCGCGACAAGATCCTTGTCGCGGCGCGCGATCTCTTCGATGCGCAAGGCTACGAGGAGACCAGTGTCGATGCGGTGGCCGAGCGCGCCGGCGTTGCCAAGGCGACCGTCTTCGCGCATTTCAACGACAAGGCCAACCTGCTGATCGCGGTGCGCATCGGCAGCCTCGACGCGCTCGCCGAGGCGATGCGGGCGCAGATCGACCGGGGACCGACGGATGATCCGGCCGCCTTCCTCGCCGGCCTCCTGCATCCCTGGCTGGCGCTCTATCGCGCCGACCCGGAATTCGCCCGGCTCTATCTCGTCCAGTCGACGCTCAAGGACGCTCCCTGGACCCGCCAGTTTCTCGACGTCTGCTACCGGCTGGAGGAGGCCGTCGTCGAGGCGGCCAGTTTGCTGCAGGCCTCCGGCCGCCTTGCGGCCGGTGCCGAGCCCGTGCTTCTGGCCCAGGGGGTTCTGGCCTTTTTCTACCACATGATCGTCGGCTTCAGCATCGGCGCCATTCCGCAGGCCGAGGAGCAGGCCGCCCTTTTCGACCGGCTCGTCTCCCGCTGGGTCTCCACCGCACTGCCGCCGCCGGGCGCTTAGGCGCCGCCAGGCGAGCGCCTGCGCCCTCTTGACGCGCCCGGCCTTTCCTGAAAAGTTGCAAACGAAACTAATAACCGGTCGCGGCGACGTTCCCCCGGCCGGGAAACGGGAGGAAACAATGCGCTTCACGGTGAAATCCGCCGGGTTCGGCCTTGCCGCGCTCGCCTGCGGGCTCCTTGCCGGCCTTGCCGGTGCCCGCGCCGACACCACTCTGGTCATGTCGTCCTGGCTGCCGCCCAAGCACCCGCTGGTCGAGAACGCCATGAAGCCCTGGGCCGAGGAGGTCGAGAAGGCGACGGAGGGCCGGGTCAAGGTGCGCGTGCTGGCGAAGCCCCTGGGCGCCCCGCCGGCCCATTACGACATGGCCCGCGACGGCGTCGCCGACATCACCTACGGCCTGCATTCCTTCACCCAGGACGACCGGTTCCTGCGCTCGCGCATCGGCCAGTTCTCCTTCCTCGGCAACGACGCGGTCACCGTCTCCAGGGCCTATTGGAAGGTCTATGCCGGCACGCTGGATGCGGCCGGAGAGCACGAGGGCGTCAAGCTGCTCTCCGTCTTCGCCCACGGCCCCGGCATGGTCCACAACAACCAGCGCAAGATCGAAAAGCCGGAGGACTTCGCCGGCCTCAAGCTGCGCACGCCGGGCGGCTACATCGCCGACCTGATGCGGGACCTCGGCGTCGTCACCCAGTTCATGGGCCCGGGCGAGGTCTACGAGAAGCTGTCGCGCGGCGTCATCGACGGCGTCACCTTCCCGATGGAGGCGCTGAAGGCCTTCCGCCTCGCCGATCACCTCTCGCACACGCTGACGGTTCCCGGCGGCATCTACAACACCTCCTGGTTCCTGGTCATGAACCAGGCCAAGTGGGACGGGATCTCCGACGCCGACAAGGCCGCGATCGAGCAGCTCTCCGGCGCCGCCTTCGCCGAAAAGGCCGGCGCGGTGTGGGATGCGGCCGATGCCGGCGGCGCGGAACTGGTCGCGCAGACCAAGATCGAGGTGCACGAGGCGAACGCAGCGGTCGTCGCCGCCATTCGCGAGAAAGCGGCCAAGCACGAGGCCGCCTGGGCCGAGGCGGTCAAGGCGCAGGGCTTCGACGGCGCCGCCGCTCTGGCCGAGCTGCGCGCCGAGACCGGCGTCTCCTTCTGAGCCGGCAGGACGCAAGGGTTATGACGCCGACAGCGGACAAAGAGGGCCGGCCGCCGCGCCGGCCCTTCGCTCATGCCCTGGAGCTGCTGCTCTCCGCGGCCTCCGGCGCGCTGCTTCTCGCCCTCACCCTCGTCACCTGCATCGACGTGGTCGCCCGCTACTGGTTCAACGCGCCTCTCGCCGGCGCCTACGAGCTGACCGAGATCTTTCTCGCCTCGCTCGTCTTCCTGGCGCTGCCGGTGACGACGAGCCGCGGCGAGCATGTCGAGGTCGACCTGATGGACATGGTCGCGGGCGGGCGCATCACCCGCGCCGTCCAGCCGGTCGCCGGCCTGCTGGTGGCCCTGGTCCTTGCCGTCTTCTCCTGGCGGCTGGTCCTGCACGGACAGCGGCTCGCCCAGGATGGCGGGGTCAGCGATTCGCTGTCCCTGCCGCTGGCGCCGGTCGCCTTCCTTGCTGCCGCGGCCTGCGGGCTTGCCTGCCTTGCCGCCGTCTTGCGGGCGCTTCGCCCGCTCGTCTCCCGACGGGATCCGACATGACGGAATCGCTGATCGGCTTCGCCGTCCTGCTTGTCCTCATCTTCCTGAAGATGCCGGTGGCCTTCGCCATGGCGCTGGTCGGCATTGCCGGCTTTGCCTCAATGCGCGGTCTCGACGCCAGCCTTGCCATGACCGGCACGCTGGTCTTCGACGCCGGCCTTGCCTATTCGCTCTCCGTGGTGCCGCTGTTCATCTTCATGGGCAATGTGCTGGCCCGCTCCGGCGTCGCGCACGGCCTCTATGCGGTCGCCAACCATGCGACCGCGCATATGCGCGGCGGCCTCGCCATGGCCTCGGTCATCGCCTGCGGCGGCTTCTCTGCGGTCTGCGGCTCCTCGCTCGCCACCGCCGCCACCATGTCGCGGGTGGCGATGCCCTCCATGCGCCGCTTCGGCTATGCCGACAGCCTCGCCGCCGGCTCCATCGCCGCCGGCGGCACGCTCGGCATCCTCATTCCGCCCTCGGTGATCCTGATCATCTACGGGCTGCTGACCGAGTCCGACATCGGTAAGCTGTTCATCGCCGGCGTGGTGCCGGGCATTGTCGGCCTGCTGTTCTATCTCGCCGCCGTGCAGCTTGCCGTGTGGCGCAATCCCGAGCTCGCCCCGCCGGCAACCGAGGCCGAGCCGCTGACCCGGCGCGACGCGCTCGGCGTCCTCGCCCTCGTCGTGCTGTTCGCCATCATCATGGTCGGCATCTATGGCGGCTTCTTCACCCCGACCGAGGCCGCCGGCATCGGCGCCGGCGCCGCCCTGCCGCTCTCGGCCCTGTTCGGCCGGCTCGGCTGGCGCGCCCTCGGCCAGGCGATCGGCGAGAGCACCCGCGCCACCGCGATGATCTTCGCCCTGATCATCGGCGCCGACATCTTCACCAACTTCGTGAATTTCGCCGGCCTTCCCGACGCCCTGTCCGATTTCGTGTCGGATCTCGAGGTCAGCCCCTGGCTGGTGATCCTGGCGATCGTCGCGATCTACATCCTGCTCGGCTGCGTGCTGGAAAGCCTGTCGATGATCCTCATCACCGTGCCGGTCTTCTATCCGCTGGTGACGACGCTGGACTTCGGTTCGGGCCTGCTCGCCGATCCCGAACTGGTGCTGATCTGGTTCGCCATCGTCGTCGTCGTGGTGACCGAGATCAGCCTGATCACCCCGCCTGTCGGGCTCAATGTCTTCGTGCTGCGCAGCGTGCTGGAAGACGTCAGCCTGACCACGATCTTCCGGGGCGTCACGCCCTTCTGGATCGCCGACATCTTCCGCCTCGCCCTGCTCGTCGGCGTGCCGTGGATCTCGCTCTGGCTGGTCGTCGCCATGGGGTGAGGTGTGAAGGGTGAGGCTCGCTCCACGCGAGACGCACCCACAATCAAGAACACCCTTTGATTGTATCGCCGCAGTCATAACGGTACCCTCCGGCTGCAGAGAGCCGGGGAGACCATCATGCATCTTGAAAAACACCATTATGGTGTCATATCTAATGGAGAAGCGGAGACCCGCCTACGATCTCCCTGCCATTCAGGGTGCCTTCGACCGGCCCGACCGGCTGGTGGCCACCACAACAGCCTTGAGGGGTGCCGCGGCCCTCGGCATGGGACGGCAAGAGATCGTCGACGTGATCCAGGGGCTTCGGCCGGGCGATTTCTACAAGTCGATGACGTCCCACCACAACCACACAGTCTGGCAGGATGTCTATCACGGCCGCAGTCCGGCAGGCCTGGTCTATGTGAAGGTCACGGTCGGGATCGTCACCCAGTTCCTGTTGCTGTCGTTCAAGGAGAAGTGAGATGGAACCTCTCACCTGCCCGGAAACCGGAAAGCCGATGGCGCGCGGTCTGCGCCAGGTGACGATTTCCTACAAGGGCCTCTCGCGCAGCTTCGACATGCCGGGCTGGTACGCGGACGGGGTGGAGGACGGCATCCATTCCGGCGAAGACATGAAGGTCTCCGATCGCGAGTTGAACCGCCTGAAGGCGGAGGCCGAGCACCTGCTTACGCCGGACGAGGTTCGCGCGATCCGCCGCAAGCTGCGCCTGTCCCAGCGCGATGCCGGCCTCGTCATCGGTGGCGGGCCGAGGGCCTTCCAGAAATACGAATCCGGCGAGGTTCTCGTCAGCCGCGGCATCGCCTCGGCCCTGCGGCTGCTTGAGCGGCATCCGGAGGAGGTCGCCACCCTGCGCGCGCTCACCCCCGATGCCGCCGCCGACAGCTCCGCCTGACGCTCCCCCTCAGCCGCGCTCCTCCAGCACCCTGCGGGCGATCACCTGCGCCTGGATTTCCGCCGCGCCCTCGAAGATGTTGAGAATGCGGGCGTCGCACAGCACCCGGCTGATCGCGTATTCCAGCGCGAAGCCGTTGCCGCCGTGGATCTGCAGCGCATTGTCCGCCGCCGCCCAGGCGACGCGTGCGCCGAGCAGCTTCGCCATCCCCGCCTCCAGGTCGCAGCGCCGGCCCGAATCCTTCTCGAAGGCCGAGAAATAGGTGAGCTGGCGCGCCGCCATCAGTTCCGCCGCCATCATCGCCAGCTTGTCGGAGACGCGCGGGAAGGCGATCAGCGGCTTGCCGAACTGCACCCGCTCCTGCGCGTAGCGCAGCCCCAGGTCGAGCGCCGCCTGGGCGACGCCGAGCGCCCGCGCCGCCGTCTGGATGCGCGCGCCCTCGAAGGTCTGCATCAACTGCTTGAAGCCCTGGCCCGGCACGCCCCCTAACAGGTTCTCCTGCGCCACCTCGAACCCGTCGAAGGCGATCTCGTATTCCTTCATGCCGCGATAGCCGAGCACCTCGATCTCGCCGCCCGACATGCCCGGCGCCGGGAACGGGTCGGCGTCGGTGCCGCGCGGCTTCTGCGCCAGGAACATCGACAGGCCCTTGTAGCCCGGCTCCGACGGATCGGTGCGGGCGAGCAGCGTCATGACGTCGGCGCGCACCGGATGGGTGATCCAGGTCTTGTTGCCATAGATCTTCCACACCTCGCCCTCGCGCACCGCGCGGGTCTTCAGCGAGGCAAGGTCGGAGCCGGTGTTCGGCTCGGTGAAGACGGCCGTCGGCAGCACCTCGCCGGAGGCGATCTGCGGCAGCCAGGTCTGCTTCTGCACCTCGGTGCCGCCGCACAGGATCAGCTCGGCGGCGATCTCCGAGCGGGTGCCGAGCGAGCCGACGCCGATATAGGCCCGGCTCAGCTCCTCGGAGACGACGCACATGCTCTCCTTGCCGAGCCCCAGCCCGCCGAACTCTTCCGGGATCGTCAGGCCGAAGACGCCGAGCCCGGCCATCTCCTCGATCACCTCCAGCGGGATATAGGCGTTCTTCAGGTGCCACTCATGCGCATGCGGCACCACCTTGTCGGCGGCGAAGCGGCGCATTTCCTCGCGCACCTGCTCGTAGGTGTCCTCGAGCCCCGAGGCGCCGAAGATCGAGTTGCCCTCCTGCTGGCGGATCAGCTCGGCGAGCCGCGCCCGCAGCGCCGGCGTGTTGCCGCCGGCGATCAGCTCCTCCACCGCTGCGCTGCGGAAGGAGGCGGCCGCCTCCGCCCCGAGCCCGAGATCGGCGAGCCGCACCATCTCGCCCTGGTTCATCGGAATGCCGCCGAAGACCTGCGCCAGATATTCGGCGAAGGCGAGACGCACCAGCAGCTCCTCGGTCTCGCCGAAGCTGCCCGCCTCCTCCAGCCGCCCGGCATAGGCGGCGAGCTGGCGCAGCGCCTCCACATAGGTCGCGAGCCAGGCGAGCCCGTGGGTGGCGCGCTGCTCGGCCTCCAGCTTTTCCGCCGACAGCCGCCCCTCGGCCGAGACCACGCGGGCGCGCACGCTTGCCGCCGCCGCATCGAGCAGGCGGCCCAGCGTCTCCACCGCCGCGCCCGTCAGCGCCGCAAGCCGCGTTTCCCGTGCCTCGTGACCGAATTCGCTCGCCAGGGACATTCATTCCTCTCCATTGTCGTTTCCCGCCGTTCCCCGTCGCATCCCGCGCCGGCCGTGCGATGTTGCAGCGCAAACAATATCGCGGCGAACCCGCGAAGCAATGCTTCTTTTGAAGGAGGGGAAAAGCAATTTTATTTCATGGATTTCGCACTGCGGCATGAACTGCCCGGCCATGGCTTGACCCTGGGCGCCGCCTCGCCCAAAAGCGAGGAATGAGTGTGCTGCAGGCCATCCGCGCCACCGTCGCGACGATCTACGACGCCGTCATGCACATGACGAGCGACGACGGCTTCGCGCTGGCGAGCCATGTCGCCCTGTCCTCGCTGCTGGCGCTGTTCCCGTTCCTGATCTTCGTCGCCGCGCTCACCGGCTTCCTCGGTATGTCGGACATGGCCGACCGCATCGCCACCCTGCTGTTCGACGCCTGGCCGGAACAGGTCGCCCGGCCGATCGCCCGCGAGATCCATGTGGTGCTGACCCAGCCGCGCGGCGACATCCTCACCTTCGGCATCATTGCCGCCCTGTGGTTCGCCTCCAACGGCGTCGAGGCCCTGCGCGTGGCGCTGAACCGCGCCTATGGTGTCGGCGAGACCCGCAATTTCCTCTATCTGCGCGCCCAGTCGCTGCTCCTGGTGCTGTTCGGCACCTTCGTGCTGATCAGCTTCGCCCTGCTGATCGTCTTCGCGCCGCTGGTCTGGCGCGCCGTGCTGGCCCAGGCGCCGCTGCTCGAGCCGTTCACCGCCCGGCTCAACCTGTCGCGCTATCTCATCGCCACGGTGCTGACGCTGAGCGGCCTGTTCTTCGCCCATGCGGTGCTGCCGGCCGGCCGCCGCCGGTTGCTGGACCTTTTGCCGGGCGTCGCCGCCACGCTGCTCCTGTGGCTCGCCTCGGGCATGGCCTTCGGCGCCTGGCTCGCCGGCTTCGCCAATTATGTCTCGACCTATGCCGGCCTTGCCGGCGCCATGACCGCGCTGATCTTCCTCTACCTGATGTCGCTGTGCTTCGTCTTCGGCGGCGAGCTCAACGCCGCGATCCTGCGCCGCCGCGCCCGCAAGCTCGCCGGCGCGTGACGGCAACAACCGGCCTCACGCCGGCGTGCGCCGCGTGCCGATCCGCCGCTCGCGGATGATCAGGAGCGCCCCCACCACCAGCGCCGCGCCCGCCACCTGCAGCAGCGACAGCGTCTCGCCGAACAGCAGGTAGCTCTCCACGGCGGTCGCCACCGGCACCAGGTAGAACAGGCTTGCCACCCGCGCCGCGCTGCCGCCCTTGATCAGCACCATCAGGAGCAGGATCGCGCCGATCGACAGCACCAGCACCAGCCAGGTCATGGCGATGATCAGCTCGCCCGACCAGGTGATCTCCCAGCTTTCCAGCATCGACAGCGGCATCACCACGGCGAGCGCGCCGAAATACTGCACCAAGGTGCCGGGCATCAGGTCGACGCCGCCGGCGAAGCGCTTCTGATAGACCGTGCCGAAGGCGATGCCGGCCACCGCCACCAGACAGACCAGCGCGTTTTCGACCGTCAGCCCCGAGGCATCGACGCCGATGCGCGGGCCGACCACCAGCAGCAGGCCGAGCGCGCCGACCGCCAGCCCGAGCCAGTGGCGCGGCGCCACGCTCTCGCCCAGCATCGGCCCGGCCAGCAGCGCGGTGAGCAGCGGCTGCAGGCCCAGCACCAGCGCCGCGATCCCCGCCGGCATGCCGTTGTCGATGGCATAGAAGATGCCGCCGAGATAGACGCCGTGGATCAGCGCCCCGGCGAAGAAGCAATGCGCCCACTCGGCCCCTTTGCGCGGCCAGTCGGCGCGCAGCACCAGGGCGAGCGCCAGCAGCACCGGCAGCACCGCGGCGAAGCGGATCGTCAGGAAGACGAAGGGCTCGATATAGGGCGCGCCCAGCTTGGAGCCGATGAAACCGGTCGACCACAGCAGCACGAAGATGCCGGGTGCGGCCATATGCAGGAGCGAGTGCAAGAAATCGATCCAGTTCAGGCTGTTGCGGGGGTGTGGCCGGGCCGCCGACCTCCCTTGCACCCGGTTGCAACGGGAAATGGTGCAGCACGGCCGCTACATGGTGAGTGAATGTTAACTTTCCTCGCCGACCTTTGCCTAGGTCGTGGACTCATAATTGTGCCGGAAACGGCGTCCGTTCGGGCAAAGATATGCCAGGAGGAGCGCGATGGCCGGGGCAGGCCCCCCGGCCGAGCGATCCGACGCCGCAGATCGAAGCTCGAACGGCGCCCTTCGGGTATGTCGGAACCCGCCGGCAACAGCGTCGCAAGCCCTTGAAAACCTAATGGTTTCCTGCGGTCTTGCTCCTTGTATCCGATCGGGTTCGGGCATACCGTTTCTCGGCAGAATTATGAGTTCACGACCTAGGGCAGGAGTTGACAAGTCGAGGTAATCCAGTGTCGCGCTTCCGGGGTATCGCGTCGATGTCGACCTTAATCGGGCGACTATCGGTCCGCATCAGGATTTTTGCTCTCATCGCCGTCACCATGACCGGTCTTGCCGCCATCGGCGGCGTGTTCTGGTGGAGCCAGGCCAGCGTCGAGACCGCCTTCGAGACGGCCGAGGGCTTTTCCGACCTCGCCGGCACGGTCGCCGACCTGTCGACCACCGCCAATGCCATGCGGATCACCGAGAAGACCTATCTCGCCGAACCCTCTGCCGCCCTCTACCGCGGCTTCACCGGCCAGGTCGTCACCGCCCGCGAGCAGCTCGACCGGGTCCGCGGCCTCGCCGTCGCCGCGCCCTATGGCGCGCAGATCGCCCAGGTTTCCGGCGTTCTCGGCGATATCGAGACCACCTTCCGCGACCTGCATGCGATCCAGCAGCGCCTCGGCCTGACCGACAGCGAGGGCGGCTCCGGCAAGGCGCTGACCGGGAACGGCGATGCCCTCGTCTCCGGCGTCCAGCAGCAGGCCCGCTTCAAGCGCGGCCCCGAGACCGAGCGCCTCGCCTTTGCCGGCGTCGACCTGCAGCGCAGCGAGAAGGCCTATCTGCTCGACCGCAGCGACATCAATCTCGGCAATTTCGAGGTCGCCGCCGCCCGCGTCGAGCGCGCGCTCTCCCGCGCCGGCCTCGACGAGGCGGTCGCCGCCGAGCTGACCGGCATCCTTGCCGCCTATCGCGAGGCCTTCGACAGCTTCACCGGCGCCGGCGGCGAACACACGGCGCTCGTGGAAAAACTCGAGGCCTTCTTCGACGTGCTGCCCCCCTATCTCGCCCAGCTCAAGGCGGCGGCCGATGCCGGCCAGGCGGAGGCGGCGAGCGCCCTCGACAGGGGCCGCGACATCGCCTCCCTGACCATGCTGGTGATCATGGGCCTCACCGTCGCCGTGCTGCTCGTCGCCAGCATCGTCATCGGCGCCTCGATTTCCGGCCCGCTCGCCGCGCTGCGGCAGGCGATGGACCGGCTGGCCGCCGGCGAAACCGACATCGACCTGCCGGACGCGCGCGGCCGCACCGAGCTCGACGCCATGGCCGCCAGCGTCGCCGTGTTCCGCGACAATGCGCTGGAGCGCGCCCGGCTCGCCGCCTCGCAGGAAGCGGACAATGCCGCCCGCGACAGCCGCATGCGCCATCTCGACCAGTTGATCGCCGGTTTCGAGGCGACCGTCGGCGAGGCGCTCGCCCGCCTCGACCAGGCCTCCGAGGAACTCGCCGGCGCCTCCGGCACGCTCGACGAGGCAGCGAACCGCGCCGCCGAGGAAGCGACCATTGCCGGCGACGCGGTGCGGGTCGCCGCCGACGCCGTCACCTCCGCCGCCTCGGCCTCGGAAGAGCTCAACGTCTCCATCGCCGAGATCGCCGACCAGGCCAACCGCTCCACCCAGGTGGCGGAAAAGGCCGTGGCCAGCGCCCGCGACACCGGATCGAGCATGAGCGAGCTGTCGCGCACCGCCGACCGGATCGGCGAGGTCATGGGCCTGATCCGCGAGATCGCCAACCAGACCAACCTGCTGGCCCTCAACGCCACCATCGAGGCCGCCCGCGCCGGCGAGCATGGCCGGGGCTTCGCGGTCGTCGCCGCCGAGGTCAAGGACCTTGCCAGCCAGACCGCCCAGGCCACCCAGGACATCGCCAAGCAGGTCGAGGCGATCCAGCAGGCCTCGGCCAATGCGGTGATGGCGATCGGCGATGTCGAGCAGATCATCGTCCAGATGAACGACATCGCCGGCTCGGTCGCCGCCGCCGTCGGCCAGCAGAGCATCGCCCTGCGCGAGATCACCTCGAATGTCGCGCGCGCCTCGGAGCGCTCCGGCTCCGGCGCCGAGGCGATGGGGCGGGTCACCGGCGCCACCGATCATGCCCGCGGCACCGGCGAGATGGTCGGCGACCTGTCCGGCACGCTCGGCCAGCAGGCCCGGGTGCTGCGCAAGGAGATCGCCTCCTTCCTGGAGGGCGTGCGCGCCGCCTGATCGCGCGCGGCACGCCTCGGGGGGCCGAGCGCCCCCCACATTGCCCCCTTCTCCTCCTCATCGTCCTCTTCGCCCCACAGCTCCCGGCCCGTTGCCCGCGCCCCGCCATTGCCTGCGGCCGGTTTCTGGTCACATATGGCGTGCGGGCGCCGTGCCGGACGGGCGGCAGGCGCCAACCTCGGCCTCCCCTGCCCGCCTTGCCCGCTTGCCGAAGGAATTCCCATGCCGGACAGCCCCATTCAGGACAGCCCCATGCAGGACAGTATCGTCATCGTCGGCGCCGGCCAGGCCGCGGCCCAGGCCGTCCAGTCGCTCCGTGCCGGCGGTTTCGGCGGGCGCATCGCGCTGGTCGGCGAGGAGCCGCATCCGCCCTATCAGCGCCCGCCCCTGTCGAAGAAGCATCTGGCCGGCGAGATCGACGACGCGGCGCTGCACCTGCGCCCGGCCAGCTTCTACGAGCAGAACGCCATCGACTGCCATTTCGGCAAACTGGTCGAGGCGATCGACCGGCAGGCGCGCACGGTGCTGCTCGCCGGCGGCGAGCGGCTGCCCTATGACCGGCTGATCCTTGCCACCGGCACCCGGCCGCGCCCGCTGCCGCTGGCCGGCACTGAGCTGCCCGGCGTCGTCACCCTGCGCAAGATTTCCGATGTCGAGGCGATGCGCCCGCTGCTGCGCGAACCCGGCCGCGTCGCCATCATCGGCGGCGGCTATATCGGGCTGGAGGTCGCCGCCGTCGCCCGCGCCATGGGCCACGAGGTCACGGTGATCGAGGCGCAGGACCGGGTGATGAAGCGGGTGGTCTCGCCCGCCGTTTCCGCCTGGTTCCAGCAGCTCCATACGGACAAGGGCGTCCGGCTGATGCTCGGCACCGGCATCACCGGCTTTTCCGGGAGCGGGCGCGTCACGGGCGTGCAGCTTGCCGGCGGCGGCGAGGTGCCCTGCGACATCGTCCTGGTCGCCGTCGGCGCGATGCCCAATGACGAGCTGGCGGCCGCCTGCGGCCTTGCCACCGGCGACGGCATCCTGGTCGACGACAGCGGCGCCACCTCCGATCCGCTGGTCCATGCGGCCGGCGACTGCACCCGCTTCCACTCCGCCCTCTATGGCCGCTCGATTCGCCTCGAAAGCGTGCAGAACGCCATCGATCAGGCCAAGGCGGTCGCCGCCGCGATCCTCGGCCAGGAGGTGCATTACGATCCGGTGCCGTGGTTCTGGTCCGACCAATATGCGGTCAAGCTGCAGATCGCCGGCCTGTCGCAGGACCATGACGAGGCCCGCACCGTCGGCGATCCGGCCTCCGGCTCCTTCTTTGTCGCCTATCTCGGCGCGGGAAGGCTGCTCGCCGTCGACAGTATCAACCATCCCCGCTCGCACATGATGGCGCGCCGGGCGATCGGCAAGACCTTCGAGGAGGGGCTGCTGCCGGCGGCCTGAGCCGGATGCGTGTGCGAAACGATGGCGGGCGCGCGGCTCAGTCGGCCGCCGCCTCGATCGCGTCCATGTCGTCGTCGGACAGGCCGAAATGGTGGCCGATCTCGTGGATCAGCACATGGCTGATGATGGCGCCGAGCGGCTCCTCATAGGCGCACCAGTAGTCGAGGATGGCGCGGCGATAGAGCCAGACCCGGTTCGGCATGCGGCCGCTGAACGCCTCCGCCCCGCCCTGCGCCAGGCCGATGCCCTCGAATAGGCCCATCAGCTCGAACGCATCCTCGACGCCGACCGCGTCCAGCGCGTCGTCGTCGGCGAAGTCCGCCACCCGGATCTCGATATCGCCGCACAAGTCGAGGATCTCCTGCGGCAGTTCGGCGAAGGCCAGCGCCGCCAGCCGCTCGAATTCGGCGAGATCCGGCGCCACCGCGCCGGCCCAGGCCCGTGCCTCGCCCCCCGCTCCTGCGAAACGTGATCCCACGGCGTGCTCCCTGTTGCGGTGCCGGCCTATCGCGACGCCAAAGCGGTCACAGATAGGTCCACACCAGATAGGCGACGAGGCCGAGCGCGAAG
Organism: Stappia sp. TSB10GB4; assembly: GCF_900185745.1. NCBI lineage: Bacteria > Pseudomonadati > Pseudomonadota > Alphaproteobacteria > Hyphomicrobiales > Stappiaceae > Stappia > Stappia sp. TSB10GB4. The sequence continues at coordinate 57,353 of NZ_FYAV01000072.1, forward strand.
ACGGCCCCGGCGCCGCGGCCGATCTTCCGGCCGAGCCGCTCGATGGCGTCGTCCTCCTCGCCCCCGCCGCCCGCCTTGCTTCTATGCGCGCCCTCGAAGGTGCTGCGCAGCACGGTCTCGCTCTCCCGCTCGGCCCGGTCCAGCACCGACCGCGCCTCGCGGCGGCGAGCTTCCTCGCGCGGGTCCTTGCCGCTCACGCCGCACTCCCCCGCCGCCATGCCCAAGCGCCCGCCAGCGCCAGCACGGCGATGCCGGCCGAGATCACCGCGTTCCAGCCGGCGAAGGACAGGCCGAGCATCCGCCAGCTCGCCTCGGTGCAGCTCACCACCCGGGTGGAGCGCAGGGCGTTCAGCATGTTGGCGGCCGAATCGGTCATGCCGCCGCCGCCGCCGCAGTCCATCGGCCCGGTCCAGAAGCCCCATTCGGCGCCGGCCTGATAGGCGCCAAGGCCGGCGCCCCAGGCGAAGATCGCCGCAACGGCGACGAGCAGCCCGGTCACCGCAAGGCGCCGCGCCGCCGCCGGCAGCGGGCGCAGCATCGCGACCAGCGCCAGCAGCGCCAGCGGCAGGCCGACATAATAGGGGATGCGCTGTTCCAGGCACAGCTTGCAGGGCACATAGCCGCCGATCGTCTGGAAGCCCCAGGCCGTCAGGATCGAGGCAAGGCCGCCGGCGAGCAGCAGCAGCACCAGGCGCCGGGCGGTGGTTGCGGGATCGCTCATCGTCAGGCCCTCCGGCTCACAGGTAGCGGATCAGCGCGAAGCCGCCGACAAGGCCGACCACGAAGACCGTGAAGACGAGGCCGAGCCGCTGCTCGATGAAATGCCGGATCGGCGGCCCGAACAGATAGAGCAGGCCGGCGACGGCGAAGAAGCGCAGGCCCCGCGCCAGCACGCTCGCCAGCATGAACACCGGCAGGCTCAGCCCCGTCGCGCCGCTGGCGATGGTGATCACCTTGTAGGGGAACGGGGTCACGCCGGCGATGAAGACGATCCAGGCGCCGTATTCGTTGAAATTGCCGCGGAAGGTCTCGAACTTGTCCAGATAGCCGTAGAAGGTCAGGATCGGCTCGGCCATCTGCACGAACAGGAAGGCGCCGATGGCATAGCCCGCCGCCCCGCCCACCACCGAGGTCACGGTGCACAGCGCCGCATAGGCGAAGGCGCGGGCGCGCTGCGCGATCACCATCGGGATCAGCAGGATGTCCGGCGGGATCGGGAAGAAAGAGCTTTCGGCGAAGGACACGGCCCCGAGCGCCGCCGGTGCGTGGCGGCCCGAGGCGAGCGACATGGTCCAATCGTAGAGGCGGCGCAACATGCCGCCTCATTAACCGGAAGCGGGCGACTTGTCATCCGACTTCCGCAGCGGCCGCAACCGCGATCCGGCACGGGACAAGCGTCATGTTTCAATTGACGGGGCAAGCGCGCCGGCTATGATCGCGCCGTTTCCCGCGGGCCCCCGTGGCGGAATTGGTAGACGCGACGGACTCAAAATCCGTTTCCCTAACCGGAGTGTCCGTTCGAGTCGGACCGGGGGCACCATCGGCCTTTGTTTCTCGCGCCGCCGTTTTTCGCGCAGCCGTTTTCGCCCGCGCCGCTCTGCCGCATCGCCCTCGCCGGAAACACAGGAGGACGCCATGCTTTCCCCCCAAGACCTTGCCGACGGTCCAGCCGACGACCTTGCCGCCCGCCGCGCCATCATCGACGCCTGCCTGAAGATGAACGCCACCGGCCTCAACCAGGGCACCGCCGGCAATATCAGCCTGCGCCACGGCGAGGGCTTCCTGGTGACGCCCTCGGGCATCCCTTACGAGGCGATGCGGCCCGAGCAGGTGGTGCCGGTGCATTTCGACGAGAGCTATTCGGGCGACTGGCTGCCCTCCTCCGAGTGGCGGATGCATTTCGACATCTACGCCACCCGCCCCGAGGCCGGCGCCGTCGTCCACACCCATTCGGTCCATGCGACGGCGCTGTCCTGCCTGCGCCGCGAGATCCCGCCGTTCCACTACATGATCGCGGTCGCCGGCGGGCGCACCCTGCGCACCGCCGACTACGCCACTTTCGGCACGCGCGAGCTGTCGCGGGCGATGCTGGCGGCGCTGGAGGGGCGCAGCGCCTGCCTGCTCGCCAATCACGGGATGATCTGCTTCGGCCCGACCCTCGACAAGGCGCTGTGGCTGGCCGGCGAGGTCGAGACCCTGTGCCGGCAATATGTCATCGCCCTGACGGCCGGCGAACCGGCGATCCTCACCGACACGCAGATGGACGAGGTGATCGCCCGCTTCGGCAGCTATGGCCGCCAGCCGGGCGAAGTCGCCGCCGGCGCGGTGCCGGCGGTGGAGGCGCCGCGGCACCGGCCGGCCTCCTAGGCGCAGCCTGCAACAGTGCAGCGGGCGACAGTGAAGCGGGCGACGGTGAAGCGGGCGACGGTGAAGCGGGCGGAAACGTCACCGTTCCCGCCCGCCAAGTCACGCCGCATCTGTCCTCAGGCCCGAGCCGCTACTTGGTGATCACCTCGCCCGAGGGGCGCGGCGTCGTGGCGGTCTCCGGCGGCAGCACCGGATAGGTGATTTCCGGCATCTTGCCGGTCAGCGAGTGCAGGAAGGCGGTGATCGCCACCGCTTCTTCGTCGTTCAGCTCCTCGCCGAGCTGCGAGGAGCCCATGATCGCCACCGCCTCCTTGAGGTCCCACACCTTGCCGGAGTGGAAATACGGCGCGGTCACCGCGATGTTGCGCAGCGGGCTGGCGCGGAAGACGTAGGAATCGTCCGCCGTCTTGGTCACCTCGAAGCGACCCTTGTCGCCCTCGGGCAGCACCTCGGCGCCCGGCTTCTGCACCACGCCGAAGGGGTAGTAGCCGGTGCCGCCGACATTGATGCCGTTGTGGCAGGCGGCGCAGCCCTTGTCCATGAACAGCTCCAGCCCGGCCTTCTGCACATCGCTCAGGGCGGCGTCGTCGCCGTTGAGGAAGGCGTCGAACGGCGCCGGGGTGATCAATGTCGCCTCGAAGGCCTCGATCGCCTTGGCCATGTTGTCGAAGGTCACCGGCTCAGCTTCGCCGGGGAAGGCGGTCTCGAACCAGGTCACGTAGTCGGGCATCGACACCAGCGTCGCCACCACCTGCTCCGGCGTGTTGGCCATCTCGACGCCGGCCTGCACCGGCCCCTTGGCCTGTTCCTTCAGATCCTCGGCGCGGCCGTCCCAGAACTGCGCCTCGTTGAACACCGAGTTCAGCACGGTCGGCGCGTTGCGCGGACCCTTCTGCCAGCCATGGCCGATCGACGTCTCCAGGTTGTCGTCGCCGCCGGTCGCCAGGTTGTGGCAGGAATTACAGGAAAACACGCCCGAGGCCGACAGGCGCGGGTCGAAGAACAGCGCCTTGCCGAGGAAGATCTTCTCCGGCGTGATCGGGTTGTCGCGCACAGCCGGAACCGTCGAAGGCAGGGGCTTGAACACTTCGAGCGCGGCATCGCGCAACTCGTTCGCCACGGCCGGCCCGTTCAGGACGGCAAGGGCCGTGGAACATGCCAACAGGGCGGTGATATAACGGGGCATAGCTGGCCTCTCTCGTGATCGGTTAGCTCTCGACACCCGTCCTGTGTCACCGCGAGTTTAGGCGGCCGCGCGCCGGCGCCCTTGACGCAGATCAATACGGCTCCGCTTTTTGTGACTTTTCTAAAGTAGCCCCGCCCGGAACCGTTTCCGGCCCCGCTTCCGGCCCCGTTTCCGGTTCTGTTTCCGGTTTTGGCGGCCGGTGGTAGCCCGGCCCCACCGTCAGCGGCCCGTCGGGCGAGGCGTCCGCGTCCAGCTCGCTGACCAGCGTGGTGCGCTGCACCTCCATCGGCTCGCGCCCGCCATAGGCGTAGAGCAGCAGCTCCACCTGATAGGGCTTGCCCTTGACGACGCCGGTGAGCGGCGGCGTTTCCAGCCCGTAGCGCTGCTCGCCGTGGCGCAGCCGCGTCTCCACCTCGATCGGCGCGCCGCCGGCCGGGTCCTCGAACCGCGCCAGCAGCCGCGATTGCGACGGCGTCGGCTTCTGCACCACCACGGTGATCCCGGCGCGGATCTCGCCGAGCCGGTAGTAGAACAGGAAGCCGCCGCCGGCGATCCGCACATGGGTCAGTTCCGCCTGCCGCCGCTGGTTGTCGACCACCAGCACCACCGCGATCACCGCCAGCACCAGCACCACCGCCGCCGCCCCGATGCGGAAGCCCCGCGTCGTCTCGAATTCGCGTATCGCCATCACCGCCTCCTCCCGGCGTTTCCAGCCGCGGCAGCAGACACCAAAAACCGGTCCGGCTCAAGCGGGCGGCGGGTAAGCCGGCAAATTAAGGCGCACTCAGCGCGCCTTTCTGGACAGGCTTTTCGAAACCGGCTACAGCCATCGTGAAGGATGCCGCAGACTGGCGGGCCGCAAGAACAACAACCACGGGCGAGGCAATGGACGCGCAGCGGGAAGTCGAACTGAAGCTGGAGCTTGCCAAGGCGGATCTGCGCAAGCTGAGGGCCGCGCCGGCCCCGCCCGGCTTCACCGCCGAGCCAGCGACGACCCGCGCCCTGCGCTCGATCTATTTCGACACGCCCGGCCATGCCCTGCGCCGGGCGAAATGGTCGCTCAGGGTGCGCCGGGTCGGGCGCAAATGGGTGCAGACGGTCAAGGCCGGCACCGGCGTCACCGGCGGCCTGTCGCGCCCGCGCGAGGCCGAGGCGGAGGTCGCCGGCCCCGCCCCCGACCTCACCCTGATCCGCGAGCCGGCGATGCGCCAGGGCCTGTGGCAGGTGATCGACGGCGAACCGCTCGCCCCCGCCTTCGAGACGGTCATGCGGCGCACCACCCGCGTCTTCCGCCGCGAGGGCGACGAGACCTGCATCGAAATGGCGCTCGATGCCGGCGAGATCCGCGCCGGCGAGGCGGTCCAGCCGCTGTTCGAGGCCGAGCTGGAGCTGAAATCCGGCGATCCCGCCGCCCTGTTCGCCCTCGCCGGCAGCCTTCCCGCCCTTGCCGGCGCCCGTTTCTCGCGGCTCAGCAAGGCCGGCCGCGGCTATGCACTGGCCGCCGGCGACGAGACCGGGACCGCGCCCGTCACCGCCTGCGAGGCCGAACTGCCCCCCTGGACCGGGCTCGCCCCGGCCTTCCGCGCCATTCTCCTGTCCTGCATGGACCAGATCGCCGGCAACCGCGACGCGGTGCTGGAGCGCGACGATCCGGAAGGGCCGCACCAGTTGCGCGTCGGCCTGCGCCGCTTGCGCAGCGCGCTGAAGGTGCATCAGCCGCTGATCGATGCCGACGAGCGGCGGGCGCTCGATGCCGCCGCCCGCGATCTCGCGCTCAGCGTCGGCGAATTGCGCGACCTCGACGTGCTGGTGGAGGAGATCGTCGAGCCGGCCATGGCCGTCGCCCGTCTCGGCCCCGACACCGCGCTTCTGGACGATGCCGGCCTCGCCCGCCGGATCGAGGCGGAGCGCCGCGCGGTGCGCAAGGCGTTGCGCGAGCAGCTCGCCGGCCCCGCCGTCAACGCGCTGCTGTTCCGCCTCGGTGCGCTGGCCCATGGCGCCGGATGGCGCCAGGGCGGGGACGAGGCCCCGAGAACAGACATGAAAACAGACATGACGCCAGACACGAAGGCGGAGGCGAAACCGGAGGCAACCGTCGGCCCCTTCGCCGCCGAGGCGCTGGAGAAGCGCTGGAAAGCCGCCGCCCGCCTCGCCGCGCGCATCGACAAGCTGACATTGGAAGAGCGCCACGATCTGCGCAAGGAGCTGAAGAAGCTGCGCTATGCGGTGGAGTTCTTCCGTTCCGCCTTCCCGGCGCGCAAGGTCAAGCCGTTCCTCGCCCGCCTCAAGGCCCTGCAGGATGTCTTCGGCTATCTCAACGACGTGGTGATGGCCGGCAAGCTCGCCGGGCTGATCGCCGCCGGCGACCGCAAGCCGCCGGTGGAGACGGCGCTGGCCGCCGGCTTCGTGCTCGGCTGGCACGAGGCGCGCGCCGCCCATGCCTTCGACAATGCCCGCGCCCTGTGGGACGAGACCCGCCGCGCCCGCCGCTTCTGGCGCGGCTGACCCGCCGACACCCGCCGGCTGCCGGGTGTTCGATCTCGGTTACTCGATCGGCGCGCCCTGCTGCGGCGCCTCTTCCTGGCGCTGCCGCCGGCCGATGCCGAACGAGCCGAGAAAGCCGGACGGCAGGCCGAAGCCCTGTTCCACCGCCTCCAGCACCTCCTGGTCGTCGACCTTGCCGTCGAGCACCTTCTGCACGTCGATAGTGGTGTTGCCGCCGGTCGCCCGGCTGATCGCCTCGTTGGCGGCGCCGGTCAGCGCCTCGCGCGGCGAGCGCGCCTGCTGCACCGACTTGAACAGCCCGCCGCCCAGGCTTTCGAGCTGCTTCAGCGCCGCCTGCGGGTTTTCCAGGATGCCCTTGATGTCGGGATAGATCTGCGGCCGGTCCCAGGATCCGCGCACGATCACCGGCACGCCGAGCCCTTCCAGCTCGCGCGCCTCGCCCTTGGCCAGCGGCACCGGCGCCCCGCCCTCCAGGCTCGGCACCACGCGCGGCTCCAGCCGCCAGTCCAGCATCCGCTCGGGCATGTCGACCCGGCCCGTGCCGCTCATCCGCACCAGGGGTCCGATCAGCGCCAGGTCCTCGGTCGCGGCGATGCCCCGGGTGATCGCGAAACTGGCGCCCAGCGCCGAGAAGTCCGTCTTCTGCGTCTCGTTCGAGGCCCAGCCGAGCAGCGTGTCCACCGTCAGGCCGCGCACCATGCGGGGAATGTTGATGCCGCGGATCGCTCCGTCGGCGAAGTCGAAACGGGCGGTGCCGTCGAGGCCGGAGACCAGTTCGTACTGGCTGACCCCGCGCGTGCGCACATCGAGCGCACTCGTCACCCGACCCTCGATCCAGCCGAACCCGGCGATCGCGGTCAGGAACGGGCGCGCGCTCAGATCGCTCAAGGTGAAGCGCGCCGCCAGTTCCGGCACCTGCTGCGAGCCGTCGATCACCAGCACGCCGCTGCCCTGGCCGCCATAGAGCGCCATCTCGGCAAGCTCCGCCGACAGCCGTCCGTCCGCCAGCTTGAGGTCCAGCCGGCTCGGCCCGATCTCCAGCGTGTCGCGCACGATCTGCCTGGCCGACAGCGACAGCTCCGCATCCAGCGCCTTCAGCCCCGACAGGTCGATCGGCACCCGGCTCCACGAGCTTCCTTCCGCCCCCGGCACCCGCGCCTCGCTGCGCCCGCTCCCGGCATGGTCGGTGGCGGCCCGATAGGGATCGAGCCCCAGCCGGTCGAGCTCGAGCCGCGCCGTCAGCTTCGGCCTTGCGCCGAGGCGCAACTCGCCCTCGCCGCGCCCGGTCGTGTCGTCGAGCCGGATCTGCGCGCCGGTGAAGCGCAGCCCCTGCTCGCCCGCCGCCAGCCGGCCGGAGAAGGAGAACGGGCCGAGCCCGCCGCCCGGCGCCAGCGGCGTGCCGAGCCATGCGGCCAGCGCGCGCAAGTCCCGCGTTTCCAGCACCACATTGCCGTCGACCGAGCCGGACGGCGCGACGCTGCCCTCATAGCCGATCGCCACCTGCGATCCGGCGAGCCGCAGCGTCAGCGGCGTCGGCATGCCGGCCATCGCCAGCGCCGGCGTCGCCGATCCCTCGATGCGGAAGGCATCGCCCCGCCAGGTCAGCCCGCCGCTCACCGACACCGGCGCGTCGAGGCCGGCGAAGTCGATGGCGACCGCCAGGTCCTCGATCCGCCGCGCCGCCGCATCGTCGCCGATCGGCGAGGGCAGCGACAGGCCGGAAATGCCGCCGCCGGCCAGCGACAGCCGGCCCGAGGCGTCGAGCGATCCGAGCAGCGCCGCGGTGTCCGCGCCGCGCGCGGCAAAGCGCAGCGATCCGCCCAGCGTGCCGCGCGCCTCCTCGCCGCGTCCGGCCAGCGCCAGCAGCGTCTCCAGCCGCGCCTCGGCGATCTCCAGCCGGCCGCTCACCTCCGGCTCGCCGGCCAGCGCGACGGTCGCCGTCGAGCGCAGGCTCGCGCCGGCCAGTTGCGCCTCCAGCGCGCTGATCTCGATGGTCTCCGGGCTTGCCGCCACGTCGGCGCTCAGCCGATAGGCGCCGGGCTCGCGCGGCAGGCTGGTGCCGAAGGCGGCCAGCGTCGCGCCCAGTTCCTTGCCCTCGGCGGTGATCCGCAGGCGGCTGCGGTCCTGCGGCGCCACCTCGCCGACGACACGGGTCTGCGCGCCCGCCGCACTCAGCGTCAGGTCGACCGCCGAGGCGCCGCCATTGGCGAGCCGCATCGGCGCCGCCACCGTTCCGGCAAGCTGCATCGCCACGCCGCGAAACCCGAGCCCGCCCTCCAGCGTCAGCGCGTCGGAGAGCGAGGGCAGGCTCAGCACCAGGTTGAGATCGTCCGCCTCGTGGCGGGTGCCGTCGCGGCGGTCGGAATAGATCAGCCGGCCGCCGGCGATTTCCAGCCGGTCGACGCCGATGCGCGCCAGCGCCATGCCGTCGCGGGCGATGTCGCCGATGGCCGGCGCCGCGCCCTCCGCCGGCACCCGCGCCTCGCTGCCCGCCGCCGCCACCGTTGCCGCCCGCGTCTGCGGCGCCGTCTCGCCATTGCTGTCGGCGATCGCCTGCGTCGCCGCGCTCCAGCGGTCGGCCGGGAAGCCGCCCGAATTGCCGCCCGAACGGCTGCCCGACGTGCTGGCGCCGGTATCGTTCGTCGCCACCGCCGCCGCCGCCAGCGGCCTGTCGGCGGCCCAGTTCGGCCGCCCCGCCTCGTCGATCTCGATGCTGACCACCGGCGCGTCGAGCCGCACATGGGTCAGCCGGATGTCGCCGCCGAACAGGCCCTGCCAGGCAAGGCCGAAATCCACCGTGCCGGCGCGCAGGATCTCCCCCGCGCCGCCGGCGGCGATGCCGACATTCTCCGCGCTCATCCGGAAGCCGGGCAGCAAGGACAGGCCGACCGGCCCGTCGAGGCGCAGCCGCCAGCCGGTCCGCTCCTCGATCTGGCTCACCAGTTCGTCGCGGATCGCATCCTTGGGCAGGAGCAGCGGCACCACGAAGGCGGTGGCCAGCAGGAGGAAGAGCAGGCTGCCAAGGCCCGCGAGCGCGCGTTTCAAACCAAGTCTCCCGATGGACGAATCAGCGCCAGTCTACGCCAAAGCGTGTCGACAGAATGGCGCGATCGCCCGCGCGGCAAAGGGTTCGCCGCGGCGGCTGCGGGCCGGGACCAGTGCGGCATGGACATTTTCCGCCGGATTGCCGATGCTGGCCCGGTTGCGGACGGCACCGGAGGGGATATGTTTTCGGCTTTGAAGCGGTTTCTGCGCGGCGCGGTGACGGGCGAAAGCGGCGAGCTCGTCTTCGCCGAGGACGACCACCGCCTCGCGGCGGCGGCCTTGCTCGTGCATGTGATTTCCGTCGACGGCGTCGTCGACGACACGGAGCGGGCGGCGCTGACCGAGGTGCTGCGCGCCAATTACCAGTTGACCCCCGAGATGACCGGCGACCTGATCAAGGCCGCGACCCGGCGCGACAACGAGGCGGTCGACCTCTACGGCTTCACCTCGGTGCTCAAACGCAGCCTCGACCTGGAGGGGCGGCTGAAGATCATCGAGATGATGTGGGAGCTGGTCTATGCCGACGGCGTCGTCCACGAATTCGAGGACAACACGATCTGGCGCGTCGCCGAACTGCTCGGCATTTCCTCGCGCGACCGGCTGGCCCTGCGCCGCAAGGTCGCCGGCGATGCCCCCACCGGCTCCGGCGAGGGGGCCGACGATGCCTGACCGGCTGCCCTCTCGACGCCCTGCCGCATTGCGATATAAACTGGCGACATGATCCCCGATCCCAAAGAGCCGGCCGAACGACCGAAGGTGCTCGTCGTCCTGCATCAGGAAACCTCGACGCCCGGCCGTGTCGGGCAGGAGCTGCTGCGCCGGGGCTTTGCCCTCGACATCCGCCGGCCGCGCTTCGGCGACCTCCTGCCGGAGACCCTCGCCGGCCATGCCGGCGTCGTCGTCTTCGGCGGGCCGATGAGCGCCAACGACACCGACGCCTTTATCGCCCGCGAGACCGACTGGCTCGACGTGCCGCTGCGCGAGGAAAAGCCGTTCCTCGGCATCTGCCTCGGCGCCCAGATGCTGGCGCGCAATCTCGGTGCCCGCGTCTACGGCCATGACGACGGGCTCGTCGAGATCGGCTATTACGACCTGGAAGCGACCGAGGCCGGCAGGCAGCTCATGCCGAAATGGCCGGGCAAGGTCTATCAGTGGCACCGCGAGGGCTTCGACCTGCCCGCCGGCGCCGAACTGCTCGCCACCGGCGACACCTATCCCAACCAGGCGATCCGCGTCGGCCCCTGCGCCTATGGCATCCAGTTCCATCCCGAGCTGACCTATCAGATGATGGTGCGCTGGACGACGCGCGGCGCCCCGCGCATGGCCCTGCCCGGTGCCCGCAACCGGCGCGACCATTTCGCCGGCCGCTTCGCCTTCGATCCGGCGGTAAAGGCCTGGCTCGACGCCTTCCTCGACCGCTGGATCGGCCGCGCCGACGCCTCCCATATGACCCACACGGCCCAGGCGGCCGAGTAGCGCGGCCGTTCGTCTTTCTCGGCCCGTTCGTCTTTCTCGCTGTCTCGCTGGAGCGCCTTCCGATGTGCGGAATTGCCGGCATCTATGCCCCTCTCGGCTCGCCCGCCCTCGCGCCCGCCGCGCTTGCCGCCATGGGCGAGGCGATCCGCCATCGCGGCCCCGACGCCGGCGATGTCTGGCGCGATGCCGAGGCCGGCATCGGCCTCGTCCATCGCCGCCTGTCGATCCTCGACCTCAGCCCGGCCGGCGCCCAGCCGATGCATTCGCCCTGCGGCCGCTACGTCATCTCCTACAATGGCGAGATCTACAATTATCTCGAGCTGCGCCGCGAATTGGAGGAGGCCGGCCTTGCGCCCGACTGGCGCGGCCATTCCGACACCGAGGTGCTGCTCGCCGGCATCCGCGCATGGGGCCTTACCGAAACCCTCAAGCGCACCGCCGGCATGTTCGCCATCGCCCTGTGGGACCGCGAGCGCCGGGTGCTGTCGCTCGCCCGCGACCGTTTCGGCGAAAAGCCGCTGCATGTCGGCCTGTTCGGCGGCGAGATCGCCTTCGCCTCGGAGATCAAGGCGCTGCGCACCCATCCCGCCTGGACCGGCGAGATCGACCGCCAGGCCATCGCCCTGTGCCTGCGCCACGGCTATATCCCCGCCCCGCGCACCGCCTTCACCCAGGCGGTGAAGATCGCGCCCGGCACCATCGTCGAGATCGACGCGGACGCGCTCCCCCCCGAGCGCTGGCGCGTCACTCCCTGGTGGGACACGCTGGAAGAGGCGCGTATCGCCCGCCGCAACCGCTTTTCGGGGAGCGATGCGGAGGCCGTCGACCAGCTCGACGAACTGCTGCGCGCCTCCGTCGCCCGGCAGATGATTTCCGACGTGCCGCTCGGCGCCTTCCTGTCGGGCGGCATCGATTCCTCCACCATCGCCGCGATGATGCAGTCGCTGAGCGCCGTGCCGGTCGAGACCTTCTCCCTCGGCTTCCACGACGAGGCCACCAACGAGGCGGAGTTCGCCCGCGCCGTCGCGGGTCACCTCGGCACCCGCCACAACGAGATCTATCTCACCGGCGAGGAGGCGCGCGACCTCGTCGAGAAGATGCCGGACGTCTACGACGAGCCGTTCACCGACCAGTCGCAACTGCCGACCTACATGGTCGCCCGCTTCGCCCGCAGCCGCGTCACGGTCAGCCTGTCGGGCGATGCCGCCGACGAACTGTTCGCCGGCTATGGCCGCTATCATTCCATCGACCGGCAGTGGCAGGGCACCTTGTCGGCCCGCATCGGCCGCGCCGCCCGCCGCGCCTATGTCTCGGCCCAGCTTACCGGCCTCGTCGCCCCGGCCGAGCGGCTCGGCCTGTCGCGGATCGGCCGCAAGAGCCCGGCCGGCCTGCGCCTGCGGCTGGAGGAAAAGCTCGCCGGCCTGACCGCCCGTTCGGCGGTCGCCGCCTATGAGCGCAAGTTCACGCTGATGGACACCGCCCACCGGCTGGTGCCCGGCAGCGCGCGCGAGACCCATCCGCTCGCCGACACGGTGGCGCAGGAAACCGGCTGGAGCGTGCTGGAACAGGCGAGCCTGCTCGACCTCGTCCACTACCTGCCCGACGACATCCTGGTGAAGGTCGACCGCGCGGCGATGGCGCATGCGCTGGAAACCCGCGTGCCCTTCCTCGATCCCGCCGTGGTGCGCTTTGCGCTGTCGCTGCCCGACCGGGTGCGGCTGATGGGCGGCCAGCGCAAGGGCGTGGTCAGGCAGGTGCTCGGCCGCTATGTCCCCGCCGCCCTGTGGGACCGGCCGAAGCGCGGCTTCGGCATTCCGAGCGCCGACTGGCTCAAGGGCCCGCTGCGCCCGCTCGCCGAGGACATGTTCTCGCCCGCGCAGATCGCCCGCCTCGGCCTGCTCGACGAGGAGCTGGTGCGCCTGTTCTGGGACGATTTCCTCGCCGGTGACCGCCGCCGCGCCAACATGGTCTGGGCGATGTTCGTGGTGCAGCTCACCCTCTCGCGCCACACGCGCTAAAGGGCGCGAAAACACGCCGGCAGGAAACCCCACGCTCCGCTGTCATCAACTCATATCGTTGAGGTGGTCTCTCGTTCTGGCGTTGAGGATGACGACGATCTTTCGCATGAGGGCTGTGAGGGCGACGATTGGCTTCTTTCCGTTTGCGATCAGCCTGTGGAAGACGGG
>NZ_FYAV01000071.1:0-33828 GCF_900185745.1 Stappia sp. TSB10GB4
GTCTCTCCGGCGGCATCAACCCCGTGGAGTTGGAAGAGATGCTTGGACGTGTCCATGCCGATGCGCGTAATCTCGTTCATTGGGCGGCTCCTTCGATGTGTTGGGACCATCATCTTGGCGCAAAACGGCGCCGGATGGGGGCCGTCCACCCCAACGGGACCGGCGAGCCGAGGGCCTCTCGACAGCGCTCCCCCAATGCACCCCCCAAAAACAAAAAGAGCCGACGATCACGCCAGCTCTTCACAACCAAAAAGGCCGGCGCAAGGGCCGGCGCACCCCAAAACAAAAAGGCCGGCGCAAGCGCCGGCCCTTGGCAACGAAAAACGCTCCGCCCTCAGATCCAGGGGCGCTCGCCGTCGACCTTGCTCTCGAAGGCGCCGATCGACGGGGCCTTCTCCATGGTCAGGCCGATGTCGTCGAGACCGTTGAGCAGGCAGTGCTTGCGGAACGGGTCGATGTCGAAGCCGATCGAGCCGCCGTCCGGACCGCGGATCTCCTGGGCTTCCAGGTCGACCGTCAGCGTCGCGTTGGCGCCGCGCTTGGCGTCGTCCATCAGCTTCTCAAGGTCTTCCGGGCTGACGACGATCGGCAGGATGCCGTTCTTGAAGCAGTTATTGTAGAAAATGTCGGCGAAGCTCGTCGAGATCACGCAGCGGATGCCGAAATCGAGCAGCGCCCAGGGCGCGTGCTCGCGGCTCGAGCCGCAGCCGAAATTGTCGCCGGCGACCAGGATCTGCGCCTTGCGATAGGCCGGCTGGTTCAGCACGAACTCCGGGTTCTCGGCGCCGTCGTCCAGCGTCCGCATCTCGTGGAACAGCGCGGTGCCGAGGCCGGTGCGCTTGATCGTCTTGAGGAACTGCTTCGGGATGATCATGTCCGTGTCGATGTTGATGATCGGCAGCGGCGCGGCGACCCCGGTCAGCGTGGTGAATTTCTCCATGGGCGTTTCTCCTGCGAAAACGGACGCGATCAGGCGGCGAGGCTGGTGGCGGCGTCGACACCGAGCATCAGGTTGAGGTTCTGCACGGCCGCCCCCGAGGCGCCCTTGCCGAGATTGTCGTAGACGGCCATCAGCACCACCTGCGCCCTTGCGTCATTGGCAAAGACATGCAGGCGCATCCGGTTGGTGCCGTTGAAGATTTCCGGATCGAGGTCCGGCGCCTTGTCGGAGCCGCTGAGCGGCGCGACAGCGACGAAGGAGCCTTGCAGCGCGCCGTAATGCGCCTCCAGCGCGGCGTGGATCTCGGCCCCCGTCGGCGCCGTGGCAAGGCCTTCGAGCCGCAGCGGCACCGCCGTCACCATGCCTTGCGCGAAATTGCCGACCGCCGGCACGAAGATCGGCGTTGCGGCAAGGCCGGCAAAGCGCGTCATCTCCGGCAGGTGCTTGTGGTTGAGCGTCAGCGCGTAGGGCAGGAAGGCCGGCTTGGTCGCACCTTCCGCCTCATAGGCCTCGATCATCTGCCGCCCGCCGCCGGAATAGCCGGATATGGCGTTGACCGTCACCGGATGGTCGGCCGGCAGCAGCCCGGCATCGATCAGCGGCCGCAGGCAGGCAATCACCCCTTGCGGGTAGCAGCCCGGATTGGCGACGCGCTTCGAGGCGGCGATCGCCGCGCCCTGCCCGGCGGTCATCTCGGCGAAGCCGTAGTCCCAGCCCTCGGTGATCCGGTGCGCCGTCGAGGCATCGATCACCCGCGTGGTGTCGTTCTCGATCAGGGCGACACTCTCGCGCGCCGCATCGTCCGGCAGGCACAGGATCGTCACGTCGCAGGCGTTGAGCAGCTCGGCGCGCGCGCCGAGATCCTTGCGCCGCTCCGGCGCGATGGACAGGAGTTCGAGGTCGCGGCGACGGGCCAGGCGCTCGCGGATCTGCAGACCCGTCGTGCCGGCTTCGCCGTCGATGAACACTTTCGCGACCATGGTTCGTCTCCGTGAAAGGGGCTCCTCCGGAACGACAGCGTTCCGGACAGCCAACGCTCTGCCGGCGGCCGAAGGGGCTCCGGTCGCGGGCATCGGCTTGCGTTCTACACCAGGGCGCGGCCCCTGTCATGTGCGCCGGTCGAGGCGGTGCGACGGATCGCGGTCTCAGGCGGTCGCCGGCTGGCGCGCCATCGCGTGATACTCGGGATTGGGGCGCATGTCGGTCGCCGCCGCCACCCGGTTCGACATGTTGAAGAAAGCCGCCACCGCCGAAATGTCCCAGATCTCCCGGTCGGAAAAGCCGGCATCGCGCAGGGCCTGCCGGTCGCCCTCCTGCATTTCCGCCGGCCGCTCGGTCAGCTTCACCGCGAAATCGAGCATCGCCCGGTGGCGCGGCGACAGCTCGGCGAGGCGGTAGTTCATCACCATCAGCTCACCGAGTTCCGGGTCGCCCGAGAGCTGCCGCACCGCGGCGCCATGCGCGGTCAGGCAGTAGAAGCAGCGGTTCACCGCCGACACCGCGACGGCGATCATCTCGCGCTCCAGCTTGCTGAGGCCGCTGTCGGCCAGCATCAGGTCGTTGTACATCTGGGTGAAGGCGGAGAGCTTCGCCTCGTTGAACGCATAGGCGGCAAGCACGTTCGGCACCATGCCGAGCTTCTCCCGGCACTTGTCGAAATAGGCGCGCGTCGCCTCGCTGAGCTCGCCCTCGTCCGCGATCGCCAGCGCGATCGGCCGGTCCGTTGCGTCCATGTCATGCTCCTCCCTTACATCTGCCACGATATCGGTAAGCCCTTCCGAATTCGGACACCTTTGACCGATAGCGGTGAATCCGGTTCGGGAAAGGATTCCCTCGCGCCCCTACTCGCTCTAGCATGCCGTGCTACCGGCGGCGACCGCGGGATGCACTCCGCACCGGCCAGGCACGGTGGCAACGACAGAACCGGGCGCGATGGGATGACACCCGTTCAGACATGACCCGGATGGTGGGGGACCAATGCCCGAAGCACGTGAGCAAGAAAAAGCCCGACTGATCGACACGGTGGCGGGCGCGCTCGAACCCGATGTGGGAGGGTTTGCGCGCGACCTGTTCGCGCGCGGCGCGGCGGAAGATCTCATCAGCTATCCGGCCGGCGACCTGATGGCCATCGCCCGCACCGCCTGGACCGAGATGGCGACCCACCCGCTCGGCTCCCACCGCGTCCACATCTACAATCCCGCGCCGACCGGCGAGGACAGCCGGTTCGACGAGGTCACCGTCGTCGAGATCTTCAACGACAACATGCCGTTCCTCGTCGATTCGGTGATGGGCGAGCTGCAGGCGAGCGGCTTCGAGGCCCGCCTGGTGCTGCATCCGATCCTGACGGTCGAGCGCGACGCCGACGGCCGGCTCCTCGCCTTCCACGGCACCGCGAAGGCGAAGGCCGAGGGCAGCCGCCGCGAGAGCGTCATCCACATCCATGTCGGGCGGATCGACGCCAGCATCGAGCGCGAGCAGCTCGCCGAACGGCTCGACCAAGTGATGAAGGATGTGCGCGCCGCCGTCACCGACTGGGTGCCGATGCGCGAGCGCCTCGCCGCCGCCATCGCCACCTACAAGAACGCCCCGCCGCCGGTGCCGGTCGACGAGCTCGCCGAGGCGATCCAGTTCCTGGAATGGCTCGCCGCCGACAACTTCACCCTGCTCGGCATGCGCGAATATTATTTCGAGGGCGGCGTCGCCGAGGGCGAGCTGTCGCACCGGCGCGGCTCGGGCCTCGGCCTGCTCGCCGATCCGGACGTGCGGGTGCTGCGCCGCGGCTCGGAATTCGTCGTCATCACGCCGGAGATCCGCGAATTCCTGATGAAGCCGGAGCCGCTGATCGTCTCCAAGGCCAACGTCAAGAGCCGGGTGCATCGCCGCGTCCACATGGACTATGTCGGCGTCAAGGTGTTCGACGACACTGGCGAACTCGCCGGCGAATTGCGCATCGTCGGCCTGCTCACCGCCACCGCCTACACGCTCTCCACCCGCAGCATTCCCTTCCTGCGGCGCAAGGTCGACAGCGTGCTGGCGCGCGCCGGCTACGATCCGGACAGCCATTCGGGCCGGGCGCTGACCAACGTGCTGGAGAGCTATCCGCGCGACGAGCTGTTCCAGATCGACCCGGACCTGCTCTATCATTTCGCCCTCGCCATCCTGCAGCTCGACGAGCGCCCGCGCATCCGCGTGCTGGCCCGGCGCGACCGCTTCGACCGGTTCGTCTCGATCCTGTGCTACGTGCCGCGCGACCGCTACACCACCGAGGTGCGGCTGAAGATCGGCGCCTATCTCGCCAGGGTCTATGACGGCCGCCTGTCGGCCTGGTACGTCACCTATCCGGAAGGCCCGCTCGCCCGCGTCCACTTCATCATCGGCCGCGACCGGGGCGAGACGCCCGACCCCGCCCAGGAGGATCTGGAGCAGGACGTCGCCGGCATCGTCCGCACCTGGGCCGACGGCTTCCGCGAGGCGCTGCGCGCCGCCTATGGCGGCAACAAGGCGCTCGAACAGGCGACGCGCTATGCCGACGCCTTCCAGGCCGGCTACCGCGAGCTCTATGGCGGCGAGACGGCGCTCGCGGACATCCGCATCGTCGAGAAGCTGGGCGAAGCCTCCGACACCGCCCTCGCCTTCTCCCGCCGGCAGGAGGATGCGCCGAACCGGGTCCTGCTCAAGGTCTATCACCACCTGCGGCCGATCCCGCTGTCGGCGCGCGTGCCGATCCTGGAGAATATCGGCTTCAAGGTGATCAACGAGCGCACCTACCGCATCACCCCGTCCGACCGGCCGCTCGCCTATCTGCACGAACTGACGCTGGAGCCGGCGGGCGGCGGCGACATCGACCTCACCGACGACCTGCGCGGCCGGCTCGAGGCGATCTTCTTGGCGATCTGGCGCGGCCAGGCGGAATCCGACGGCTACAACGCCCTTGTCCTCAATGCCGGCCTTGCCTGGCGCGACATCGCCATGCTGCGCGCCCTGTCGCGCTACCTGCGCCAGGCCGGCATCCGCTTCTCCGAGGACTACATGTGGCGGACGCTGAACCGCTACAGCGACGTCGCCGCCCGGCTGGTCGAGCTGTTCCACCTGCGCTTCGATCCCGGCCTCGACGGCGCCGACCGCGCCCTCGGCGCGGCCCGGGTCGAGCAGGAGATCACCGACGCGCTCGACAAGGTCGACAGTCTCGACGACGATCGCATCCTGCGCCGCTTCGGCAACATCATCGCGGCGATGCTGCGCACCAATTTCTTCCAGCTCGACGCCCATGGCCAGCCGAAGCCGACCTTCGCCTTCAAGCTGGACCCGCAGCGCATCGAGGATCTGCCGCTGCCGCGTCCCTTCCGCGAGATCTTCGTCTACAGCCCGCGGGTCGAGGGCGTGCACCTGCGCTTCGGCAAGGTGGCGCGCGGCGGCCTGCGCTGGTCCGACCGGGCGCAGGACTTCCGCACCGAGGTGCTCGGCCTCGTCAAGGCGCAGCAGGTAAAGAACGCGGTGATCGTGCCGGTCGGCGCCAAGGGCGGCTTCGTGCCGAAGCTGCTCCCCGAGGGCGGCAGCCGCGACGAGGTCTTCGCCGAGGGCACCAAGGCCTACAAGATCTTCATCTCCTCGCTGCTCGACGTCACCGACAACCTGTCCGGCGACAAGGTCTGGCCGCCCGAGCGGGTCGTGCGCCACGACGAGGACGACCCCTATCTGGTCGTCGCCGCCGACAAGGGCACCGCGACCTTCTCCGACACCGCCAACGGCATCTCGGAGAGCCGCAACTTCTGGCTTGGCGATGCCTTCGCCTCCGGCGGCTCGGCCGGCTACGACCACAAGAAGATGGCGATCACCGCGCGCGGCGCCTGGGAGGCGGTCAAGCGGCACTTCCGCGAGATGAACCGCGACATCCAGCGCGAGCCCTTCACCGTCGCCGGCGTCGGCGACATGTCGGGCGACGTCTTCGGCAACGGCATGCTGCTGTCCAGGGAAATCCGCCTGGTCGCCGCCTTCGACCACCGCGACATCTTCCTCGATCCCGATCCGGATCCGGCCGCGAGCTGGGAGGAGCGCAAGCGCATCTTCGACCTCGGCCGCTCCTCGTGGAACGACTATGACACCGCGCTGATCTCGGAGGGCGGCGGCGTCTTCTCGCGCCAGTCGAAGTCGATCCCGCTGTCGCCGCGGGCGCAGGAGATGCTCGGCCTCACCAAGACCAAGGCGACGCCGCAGGAGGTGATGAACGCCATCCTGAAGATGCAGGTCGACCTGCTGTGGTTCGGCGGCATCGGCACCTATGTCCGCGCGGCGGAGGAGAGCGATGCCGATGTCGGCGACCGCGCCAACGACGCGATCCGCGTCACCGCCGGCGAGGTCGGGGCCAGGGTCATCGGCGAGGGTGCCAATCTCGGCATGACCCAGCTTGCCCGCATCGCCTTCAACCGGCGCGGGGGGCGCAGCAATTCCGACGCCATCGACAACTCCGCCGGCGTCAATTCCTCCGACATGGAGGTCAACATCAAGATCGCGCTCGGCGCCGCCGTGCGCGCCAACCGGCTGACCGTCGCCGACCGCAACGTGCTGCTGGCGGCGATGACCGACGAGGTCGCCGACCTGGTGCTGCGCAACAACTACCTGCAGACGCTGGCGATCAGCCTGACGGAAGCGCGCGGCATGGAGGACTTCGGCTACCAGCGGCGGATGATGCGCCAGTTGGAGCAGGCCGGCCTGCTCGACCGCGCGGTCGAGCAACTGCCCGACGAAGCGGCGCTCGACGAACTCGCCGCCTCCGAGACCGGCCTCACCCGCGCCGAGATCGGCGTGCTGCTCGCCTATGCCAAGATCACCCTGTTCGACCGGCTGCTCGACAGTTCGGTGCCGGACGACAGCTATCTGGCGCGCGAGCTGTTCCGCTACTTCCCGCCGGAAATGCAGGAGGCCTATGCGGCGGAGATCGAGGGCCACCGGCTGCGGCGCGAGATCATCTCAACCATGCTCGCCAACTCGATGATCAATCGCGGCGGCCCGACCTTCCTCACCCGCATCGCCGACCAGACCGGCGCCGAGCCGGCGCAGATCGCCCAGGCCTTCGCCGCCGTGCGCGACGCCTATGGCCTGACGATCCTCAACGGCGAGATCGACGCGCTCGACACCCACATCGACGGCCAGATCCAGCTCGGCCTCTACCGCGCGGTGCAGGATCTGGTGCTGGAGCAGTCGGTGTGGTTCTTGCGCAACGTCTCCTTCGCCGGCGGCCTTGAATCCGTCGTCTCGCGCTTTGGCGCCGGCATCGCCGCCCTCGCCCCGACGCTGGCCGGGCTGGTGCAGCCGGCGCTGCGGGCCGAGATCGAGGCTGAGACCCGGCGTCTCGTCGATGCCGGCGTCCCCGATCCGCTGGCCGCCCGCATCGCCCGCCTGCCGGTCGAGGCGGCCCTGCCCGACATCGTGCTGATCGCCGAGCAGACCGGGCGCGAGTTGACCGACGTCGCCGAGGTGTTCTTCCGCGTCGCCGGCCATTTCCGCCTCGGCGCGATGGAGGCCAAGGCGCGCGCCTTGAAGATCTCCGACTATTATGACGGGCTGGCGCTCGACCGGGCGCGGGCGACGCTGGCCGGCGCCCATCGCGACGTCACCGCCGAGGCGCTGGCCGCCGGCGGCTTCGACGCCTGGCTTGCCGCCAACGAGGCGCGGGTGGCGCGCACCGCCCGGGCCGCCGGCGAGATCATCGAGGGCGACCTGTCGGTGTCGAAATTCTCGGTCGCCGCCGGCCTGCTCGCCGAGCTTGCCGGATGAGCGCATCGCCTGCCGCCGCCGACCTCGCCGGGGAGGCGCATGTCGCGCACTCCGGCGAAGGGGACCTGCTGCCGCCGCGCCGGGGCGCGGTGGTCAGTTGGCTGTTCTTCGACTGGGCGGCCCAGCCCTTCTTCACGCTGGTCACCACCTTCGTCTTCGCGCCCTATTTCGCCTCCGCGCTGGCGGCAACGCCGGCGCAAGGCCAGGCGCTGTGGGGCTATGCCACCGCCGCCGCCGGCCTTTCCATCGCCCTGCTCGCGCCGGTCCTCGGCGCCATCGCCGACCGCACCGGCGCCCGCAAACCGTGGATCGCCGGCTTCTCGGTGCCGCTGCTCGTCGGCTCCGCCGCCCTGTGGTTCGCCGTGCCGGGCGAGCCATGGGCCATCGCCATCGCGCTTGTCGGCTTTGCCGTCGCGACGCTCGGCGTCGAATTCGCCACCGTCTTCAACAACGCCATGATGCCGGACCTCGTGCCCCGCGCCCGGCTCGGCCGGCTGTCGGGCAACGGCTGGGCGCTCGGCTATGCCGGCGGCCTCGTCTCGCTGGTCATCGCCCTCGGCCTGATGGCAGCCAGCCCGCAGACCGGGCTGACGATGCTGGGGCTGGAGCCGATCTTCGGGCTCGATCCGGCGACGCGCGCCGGCGACCGCGCCTCCGGTCCGTTCTCGGCGATCTGGTATGTCGTCTTCGTGCTGCCGCTGTTCCTCCTGGTGCCGGACGTGCCGCGCCGGCCGGTGACGCTGGGCGCCGCCGTGCGCCAGGGCCTCGGCGACCTCGCCGCCACCTTGCGCGAGGCCCGCGCCGACCGCCGCATGGTGCTCTTCCTCGCCGCCAACATGGTCTACAAGGACGGGCTGGTCGCGCTCTTCGCCTTCGGCGGCATCTATGCCGCCGGCGTGCTCGGCTGGTCCTCCATCGAGATCGGCACCTTCGGCATCCTGCTGACCATCACCGGCACGTTCGGCGCGGTGATCGGCGGCCGGCTCGACGACCGGCTCGGGCCGAAGCGGGTGATCTCCGGCGCCCTTCTCGTGTTGATCCTGTGCGGCCTCGGCCTCGTCTCGGTCGACCGCGACACGGTGTTCTTCGTCATCGAGACAGCTCCCGCGCAGCCGGGCGCGGGCCTCTTCTCCAGCCTGCCGGAACAGATCTTCCTGGTGCTCGGCGGCCTCCTCGGCGCCGCCGCCGGTCCCCTGCAGGCCGCCTCGCGCACGCTCCTGGTGCATGTCTCGCCGCCCGGCGCAATGACCCGCTATTTCGGCCTCTTCGCCCTGTCGGGCAAGGTGACGAGCTTCCTCGCCCCGCTCCTCGTCGGGCTCGTCACCGCCGCCACCGCCAGCCAGGCGGCCGGCATGGCGGTGATCCTGCTGTTCTTCGCCGCCGGCCTTGCGCTGCTGTCGCGGGTC
Source organism: Stappia sp. TSB10GB4 (assembly GCF_900185745.1). NCBI lineage: Bacteria > Pseudomonadati > Pseudomonadota > Alphaproteobacteria > Hyphomicrobiales > Stappiaceae > Stappia > Stappia sp. TSB10GB4. Next base: position 9,121 of record NZ_FYAV01000071.1, read on the forward strand.
GCCGATCGGCCACACTGATCACTCCGGAAACGAAAGCGGGCCTGAAACGAAAACGGGCGGGGTTGCCCCCGCCCGTTCAAAAGACATCGACTGACCTTGCTGCGCCTCAGGCGCTCTGCTTGGTCGCCGCCCGCTCCGCCCGCTTGCGGTCATGCGGGTCGAGCAGCGCCTTGCGCAGGCGGATGGTCTTCGGCGTCACCTCGACCAGCTCGTCGTCGTTGATGTAGGACAGCGCCGCCTCCAGCGACAGACGGATCGGCGTCGTCAGCCGCACTGCCTCGTCCTTGCCGGACGCGCGCACGTTGGTGAGCTGCTTGCCCTTCAGCACGTTGACTTCCAGGTCGTTGCCGCGCGTGTGTTCGCCGATCAGCATGCCGCGATAGACCTTGACGCCCGGATCGATCAGCATCGGTCCGCGCTCTTCCAGGTTGAACAGCGCATAGGCCACCGCCTCGCCGTCACCGTTGGAGATCAGCACGCCGGTGTGACGGCCGGCGATCTCGCCCTTGTACGGCGCGTAGTCGTGGAACAGGCGGTTGAAGATCGCCGTGCCGCGCGTGTCGGACAAGAGCTCCGACTGGTAGCCGATCAGGCCGCGCGTCGGCGCGTGGAACACCAGCCGGGTGCGGCCGGCGCCCGACGGGCGCATTTCCAGGAGGTCGGCCTTGCGCTCCGACAGCTTCTGCACGACGACGCCGGAATGCTCCTCGTCGACGTCGATGATCACTTCCTCGATCGGCTCCAGCCGCTCGCCGTTCTCGCCGGTGCGGAACACCACGCGCGGACGGCCGACGCACAGTTCGAAGCCCTCGCGGCGCATGTTCTCGATCAGGATCGCGAGCTGCAGCTCGCCGCGGCCGGCGACGATGAAGGCGTCGGCCTCGGTGCTGTCCTCGATCTTCAGCGCGACATTGCCCTCGGCCTCGTCCATCAGCCGCTTGCGGATGACGCGCGACTGCACCTTGTCGCCCTCGGTGCCGGCCAGCGGCCCGTCATTGACCCGGAAGGTCATCGACAGGGTCGGCGGATCGATCGGCTGGGCCGGCAGCGGCTCGCTGAACTCGGGCGCGCAGATCGTGTCGGAAACGGTCGCCTCGCTGAGGCCGGCGATCGAGACGATGTCGCCCGCCTCGCCCTTGTCGATCGGCTGACGCTCCAGCCCGCGGAAGGCCAGCACCTTGGAGATGCGGCCGGTCTCGACCAGCTTGCCGTCGCGCGACAGCGCCTTGACCGCCATGTTCGGCACCGCCTCGCCCGAGACGATGCGCCCGGTCAGGATGCGGCCGAGGAACGGGTTGGCCTGCACCGTCGTCGCCAGCATGCGGAAGGCGCCCGGCTCCGCCTTCGGCGGCTTGACATGGGCGCGCACCAGATCGAACAGCGGGTCCATGGAGTCCTTCGGACCCTCCGGATCGCTCGCCATCCAGCCCTGCTTGGCCGAGCCGTAGAGCACCGGGAAGTCGAGCTGCTCCTCGTTGGCGTCGAGCGCGGCGAACAGGTCGAACACCTCGTCGAGCACTTCCTCGGCGCGCTGGTCCGGCTTGTCGATCTTGTTGATCGCGACGATCGGGCGAAGGCCGAGCTTCAAGGCCTTGCCGAGCACGAACTTGGTCTGCGGCATCGGCCCCTCGGCCGCGTCGACCAGGAGCACCACGCCGTCGACCATGTGCAGGATGCGCTCGACCTCGCCGCCGAAATCGGCGTGGCCGGGCGTATCGACGATGTTGATGCGCGTGTCGCCATGGGTCAGCGAGGTGACCTTGGCGAGAATGGTGATGCCCCGCTCCCGCTCCAGGTCGTTGGAATCCATCATCCGCTCTTCCGTGCGCTGGTTGTCGCGGAAGGCGCCCGACTGCTTCAGCAGCACGTCGATCAGGGTGGTCTTGCCATGATCGACGTGCGCGATGATGGCGATATTGCGCAAGTCCATGTTCTGGCTGCTCCGGAAATGACAACGCGGGCCCACCGGGACCCGCGGATTTTCGCGCCCTCTATACAGTCAGAGCCGGATTCTTGCAACGCAGCATTACGCGGCGCCGGCTTGACAGGCGCGCAAGGTGGGCGCATTTGATAAGGCAGACATATTATCTGGAAAGCTTATGGAACCCGATCTCCCGACCCGGCCCCTCGGGTTTCTCGTCGGCGACATCGCCCGGCTGCTGCGCCGCCGCTTCGAGAAGGCGCTGGCTGAGGCCGACACCGGGCTGACCGTCGGCGAGGCGCGCACCCTTGCCTTTGTCGAGCATTATCCCGACCAGCGCCAAGGCGCCCTTGCCGAGCGCTTCGGTGTCGAGCCGATGACCATGTGCGGCTTCCTCGACCGGCTGGAGGCCGCCGGCCTCATTGCCCGCCGGCCCGACCCGTCCGACCGGCGGGCCAAGCTCGTCGCCCTGACGGCGGCGGCCGAGCCGGTGCTGGGCCGCATTCATGCCGAGGGCCTTGCCATCCGCCGCGCCGCCCTTGCCGGCATGAGCCGGCCGGAGATGGACGCGATCTATGCCCTGCTGGAGCGCATGCACGCCAATCTTCATACCTCCACCGACCAGACATCCCACCAGACGCCCGACCAGAAGACAGGCCAACCGGACCGCGCATGAGCAGCACCGCCCCCGCCACCGTTTCCCAGGCGATCGACAGCCTTCCCCCGCTCGACCCCGCCCTTGCCCCCGGCGCCCCGCGCGCGCAGACCGGGCGGCCGGCCCCGCCGGACGGCGGCCCGATCATGAGCGAGATGCACACCTCGCTGCTCGGCGCCGCGCTGGTCGCCATCGGGCCGATCACCATGGCCCTCTACACCCCGGCAATGCCGGTGCTGGCCGAGGCCTTCGGCACCACGCAGGCCGCGGTCAAGCTGACGCTGACCGCCTATTTCGCCGGTTTCGCGCTGACCCAGCTCGTCTGCGGCCCGCTGTCGGACGCCTTCGGCCGCCGGCCGGTCACAATCGTCTTCCTAGCGCTCTATCTCGCCTCGACGGTGCTTGCGACCTTCGCCCCCACCATCGAATGGATGATCGTCGCCCGCACCCTGCAGGGCGTCGGCGCCTCGGTCGGCGTCGCCGTCGCCCGCGCCATCGTCCGCGACCAGTTCACCGGCCAGACCTCGGCCCGGATCATGAACACCATCGCCATGATGCTGGCGGTCGGCCCGGCGCTGGCGCCGACCATCGGCGGCGTCACGCTGGAACTGTTCGGCTGGCGCGAGATCTTCTGGGCGATGCTGATCTACGGCCTTGTCCTCGGCCTTGCGGTGCTCGCCTGCCTGCGCGAGACCAATCCCTATATCGACCGCGCCAACCTGCGGCCGCGGGTGCTGCTGCGCAATTACTGGACGCTGCTGAGCGACCCGCGCTACATGCAGCCCAGCCTGCTGGTCGGCTTCGGCATCGGCACCATCTACACCCTCGCCTCGGTGCTGCCCTTCGTGATGATCGACCATGTCGGCCTGACGCCCAGCCAGTTCGGCTTCGGCATGATGGTGCAATCCGGCTCGTTCATCTCCGGCACCATCGTCGCCGGCATCGCCATGCGCCGGGTCGACGCGGCGCGGCTGCTGCCCTTCGGCATGACCGGCATGGTCGCCGCCGCCACGGCGCTGCTCGCCTCGCTGCTGCTGCTGCCGCCGACCTTTCTTGGGGTGATGCTGCCGGTCGGGGCCTTCGCCTTCTCCCTCGCCCTGTCGCTTCCCTCCACCACCAGCGCGGCGCTGCAGGGCTTCCCGCGCATGGCCGGCGCCGCCTCGGCGCTGATGGGCTTCCTGCAATTCGGCGCCGGTCTCCTCGGCAGCCTGGTGATCGCCGCGCTCGGCAATCCGCTGCTCGGCATCACCCTGGTGCCGCCGGCCATGCTGTTCGTCGCGGTCGCCTCCTATCTGCTGCTCGGCCGGATCAACGCCCGCCGCGACGCGGCGCCGGGCAAGGCCTGACGCTGCGGCATGCCGCGTCATGCGATTGGGCCTTGACGCGGCGGGGCGAACGTCGCAAACCCGCGAGCGAAACGCCCCGGCCGTAGTGCCGGGCCGGGACCTCGCGCCGCAGCGGGTCCGCGCCAGACCGGGGCATCGCACAAGCCGGGGCATCGCGCATGACATCATCTCACCGGGAGCACGGGTCCCCTTCGCCGGCCCCGCAGGCACGGGCGCCGCGCCTCCTGCGCCATAGCCGCGGCGTGCTGCCGTTCGACCGGCCGCGGGTGATGGGCATCCTCAACATCACGCCGGACTCCTTCTCCGACGGCGGCCGCTTCCTTGCCCGCGACGATGCGCTCGCCAGCGCCCGGCGGATGATCGCGCATGGCGTCGACGTCATCGATGTCGGCGCCGAGAGCACCCGGCCGAACGCCCTGCCGGTGCCGGCCGAGGAGGAATGGCGCCGCCTCGCCCCGGTGCTGGCGGCGATCATCGCCCTCGGCGCGCCCGTCTCCATCGACACCTACAAGGCCGACGTCGCCGCGAAGGCCTGCGCCCTCGGCGCGGTCATCGTCAACGACATCTGGGGCCTGCAGAAGGATCCGGCGATGGCCGCCACCATCGCCGAGACCGGCGCCGCCGTGATCATGATGCACAACCGCGAGACCACCGATCCCGGCCTCGACATCATCGCCGATATCGACCGCTCCTTCGAGCGCTCGATGGAGATCGCCGCCCGCGCCGGCATTCCGCCGGAGCGGCAGATGCTCGACCCTGGCATCGGCTTCGGCAAGACGCCGGACCAGAGCTACAAGACGATCAACCGGCTGGAGCATTTCGCCCGCCACGGGTTGCCGCTGCTGGTCGGCGCCTCGCGCAAGCGGCTGATCGGCGCCGTGCTCGATGTCGACACCGAGGACCGGCTCTACGGCTCCCTCGCCCTGCACACCATCGCCTTCCTCAAGGGCGCGGCGATGGTCCGCGTCCACAATGTCCAGCCGCATGTCGATGCCGCCCGCATCGCCCATGCCACCATGAGCGAGCACGCCGGATGAGCGCAGCCCAACACGAGGATCTGGTGCGCGCCGCGCTCGGCCTCGGATCGAACATCGGCGACACGCTCGGCCATCTGGAGGCGGCGCTCGCCGCGCTGGCCGCAACGCCCGGCATCGTCGTCGTCGCCCGCTCCTCCGACTACCGCACCCCGCCCTGGGGGCCGGTGCCGCAGGACGACTATCGCAACGCCTGCGTGGTGATCGAGACCCGGCTGTCGCCGCGCGCCCTGCTCGACCGCTGCCTGGAGATCGAGCGCGGCCTCGGCCGCGTCCGCGATGTCCGCTGGGGCCCGCGCGTCATCGATATCGACGTGCTGATCTATGGCAACACGCGGATCGAGGAAGACGGCCTGACCATCCCGCATCCGCGCATGGGCGAGCGCGCCTTCGTGCTGGTGCCGCTGGCCGAGATCTGGCCCGATGCGCCGCTCGGCGACGGCCGCACGGCGCGCCAGGCGCTCGCCACCTGCCCGGGCCGCGACGAGGTCCACCCCATGAGAGACTGATCCGGGGCGCGACTGATCCGGGCCCCGATCCGGGCCGCGAGCGATCCCGCCCCGACCGATCCGCCGAAAATCCGCTTACCGCTTGGCGTCGCGGCCGAAATTCGGCGCGTCGGTCTCCTGGCCCGCCTCGACGATCGAGCGGCGGATGCCGCGGGTGCGGGTGAACAGCTCGAATAGCGCCTCGCCGTCGCCCCAGCGCACCGCCCGCTGCAAGGCCGACAGGTCCTCGGAAAAGCGCGACAGCATTTCCAGGATCGCGTCCTTGTTGTGCAGGCAGACGTCGCGCCACATGGTCGGATCGGAGGCGGCAAGCCGCGTGAAGTCGCGGAAGCCCGAGGCGGAATACTTGATCACTTCCGACTTGGTCACCGTCTCCAGGTCGTCGGCGGTGCCGACGATGTTGTAGGCGATGATATGCGGCACATGCGAGACGATGGCCAGCACCAGGTCGTGATGCTCGGCATCCATCGTGTCGACCATCGAGCCGCAGGCCCGCCAGAAGGCGGAAAGCCGCTCCAGCGCCGCAGGGTCGGTGCCCGGCACCGGCGTCAGGATGCACCAGCGGTTGCGGAACAGCTCGGCGAACCCCGCATCCGGGCCCGAATGTTCGGTGCCGGCGATCGGATGGCCGGGGATGAAATGCACCCCGTCCGGCAGATGCGGCGCCATCTGCCGCACCACCGAGGCCTTGGTCGAGCCGACATCGGTGACGATGGCGCCGGGTGCCAGCGCCGGGGCGATCCACTTCGCCACCGCCTCGCTAGCGCCCACCGGCACGCAGAGGATGACGAGATCGGCGCCGCTCACCGCCTCGGCGGCATCGAGATGATAGCTGTCGCCGAGCCCCAGTTCCTCGGCCCGGCGCAGCGTCTGCTCCGAGCGGGTGGAAATGGCGATCTCTCCGGCCAGCCCCTCGCGCCGCGCCGCATGCGCGATCGAAGAGCCGATGAGGCCGATGCCGATCAGGGCAAGGCGGCGGAATTTCGGATCTGACATGAAAAGGCCTGACACTTGCGGCCGCCGGCGCCGGGCGCGGCGGCCATCGCCGGGACGCCTCAGCGCCCGGCGAGGAACTCCTTCAGCACCGAGACGACCTCGCGGTTGGCCTCCTCGCTGCCGATCGACATGCGCAGCGCATTCGGCAGCCCATAGGCGCCGACGGCCCGCAGCACGCATCCACGCGCGCTCAGATAGGCATCGGCCTCCGCCGCCGTGCGGCCGGGCTCCTCGGGGAAATGGATCAGCACGAAATTGCCGACGCTCGGCGTGACCGCAAGGCCCAGCGCCGCCACTTCCCGGCTCACCCAGGCGAGCCAGGTGTCGTTATGGGCGACGGCGGTTTCCAGGAAGGCGCGGTCGCGCACCGCGGCGATGCCGGCGGCCTGTGCCGCGGCGGAGACGTTGAACGGCCCGCGCACCCGGTTCAGCGCGTCGATCACATGCGCCGGGCCATAGCCCCAGCCGATGCGCAGCGCCGCAAGGCCATAGATCTTGGAGAAGGTGCGGGTCATCAGCACGTTCTCCGCCGTCGCCGCCAGTTCGACGCCGGCCTCGTAGTCGTTGCGCCGGACGTACTCCGCATAGGCCGCGTCCAGCACCAGCAGCACATGCGGCGGCAGGCCGGCATGCAGGCGGCGGATCTCGTCGAAGGGCAGGTAGGTGCCGGTCGGATTGTTCGGATTGGCGAGGAACACAACCTTGGTGCGCGGCGTCACCCGCGCCAGCAGCGCATCCACATCCGTCGTCAGGTCCCGCTCCGGCGCCACCACCGGCGTGCCGCCGGCCGCCAGCACGGCGATCTTGTAGACCAGGAAACCGTATTCGCTGTAGAGCCCCTCGTCGCCCGGGCCGATATAGGCGCGCGCCACCAGCTCCAGGATCTCGTCCGAGCCGTTGCCGCAGATCATCCGCTCCGGGTTGAGGCCGTAGACGTCGGCGATCGCCTCGCGCAGGCCCGTCGAGCCGCCGTCCGGATAGAGCTCCAGATGGCCGGCGCAGGCGCCGAAGGCCTCCACGGCGCGCGGGCTCGGGCCCAGCGGCGTCTCGTTGGAGGACAGCTTGTGGAGCTTGGCGCCCCCCGTCGACTTGGTCCGGCCGGGCACATAGGCGGCGATGTCGAGAATGCCGGGACGCGGCTCGGGACGGGACGGGGAACGGGGATCGGCGGTCGTCAGCATGGCCGAAATTCCTGACTGCGGGCTGTCTCGGCCGGCGGGCAGGCCGGCCGCTTGCAAGAACACCGGCCGGCGCCCGCTTTCGAGCAGGCGCCGGCCAGCGCATACTCATAGGCAGTGCGCCTTGCGAAAGCAAAAGAAAACATTGACCTTGTCGGGACGTGCTCCTACGTCTCGTGGTCCCGCAGGCCGGGAGCCAGGACGGGAGCCAGGACGGGGCCCGACCAGGAACCGGCCAGGAACCGACAAGGAACCGGCAAGGAGCCGGAACGGGCCTGCGGGCGCGTTGCAGCCGGCGCGCCGAAGGGTTTCGGGCCGCTGCCACGCCGCCAACGGAACGCCGCTATAGGAACGCCATCAGGAGGATGTCCGGCGCAGATGAGCAAGGACACGACCGCCGAACAGAGCCCGCCGGAGCTGCGGGCCGCGCCCGCCAGCGAGGCTGACACGCCGTCGAGCCGCGTCGAGAAGTTCGGCGGCGACAGGGCCTTGCAGCTCGATTGCGGCACCGTGCTCGATCCCTGGCAGATCGCCTACGAGACCTATGGCACGCTGAACGAGGACCGCAGCAACGCCATTCTCGTCTGCCACGCGCTGACCGGCGACCAATATGTCGCCTCGCGCAATCCGCTGACCGGCAAGCCCGGCTGGTGGTCGCTGCTCGTCGGCCCCGGCAGGCCGGTCGACACCGACCGCTTCTTCGTCATCTGCGCCAATGTGCTCGGCGGCTGCCTCGGCACCACCGGGCCGGCCTCGACAAATCCGGCGACCGGCCGGCGCTGGGGCCTCGACCTGCCGCTGGTGACGATCCGCGACATGGTTCGCGCCCAGGCGGTGCTGCTCGACCATCTCGGCATCGAGACGCTGTTTTCCGTGGTCGGCGGCTCGATGGGCGGCATGCAGGTGCTGCAATGGGCGGTGAGCTATCCCGAGCGGGTGTTCTCCGCCGTGCCGATCGCCGCCGCCGCCCGCCATTCCTCGCAGAACATCGCCTTCCACGAGGTCGGCCGCCAGGCGGTGATGGCCGATCCCAACTGGTGCGGCGGGCGCTATTTCGAGCGCGGCGTGCGCCCGTCAAAGGGGCTGGCGGTGGCGCGCATGGCCGCCCACATCACCTATCTCTCCGACCCGGCGCTGCACCGCAAGTTCGGCCGCAACCTGCAGGACCGCGAGGCGATCACCTTCGGCTTCGACGCCGATTTCCAGATCGAGAGCTACCTGCGCCACCAGGGCATGACCTTCGTCGACCGGTTCGACCCCAATTCCTATCTCTATGTCACCCGGGCGATGGACTATTTCGACCTGGCGGCGGATTTCGGCGGCTCGCTGCCGCGCGCCTTCCTGCATTCGCCGACCCGCTTCTGCGTCATGTCCTTCACCTCCGACTGGCTGTTTCCCACGGCCGAGAGCAAGGCGGTGGTCAAGGCGCTGAACGCGGCCGCCGCCAACGTCTCCTTCGTCGAGGTGGAGAGCGACCGCGGCCATGACGCCTTCCTGCTCGACGAGCCGGAAATGTTCCGCACCGTGCTCGGCTTCCTGACCGGCGCGGCGCATGCGCGCGGGATCGCCCCGCCGGCGGGAGGGTTCGCATGAGCGTGACGGCCATCAGCACACCCGAGGCGGCGGTGGACGCGCCGCCGGTTCCGACCACCGCGCCGCAGGCGGCGGGCGGCGGCGCGCGCGGCGACCATCGCCTTGTCGCCGATCTCGTCGCGCCCGGCTCGCGGGTGCTCGACATCGGCTGCGGCGAGGGCGAGCTGCTCGACCTTTTGATCCGCGAGAAACAGGTCGACGGGCGGGGCCTGGAACTGTCGCAGGCCGGCGTCAATGCCTGCGTCGCGCGCGGCCTCTCCGTCGTCCAGGGCGACGCCGACCGCGACCTTGCCGACTATCCGGACGATGCCTTCGACTTCGTCATCCTCAGCCAGACCCTGCAGGCGACCTACGCGCCGCGCCGGGTGCTGGAGGAGCTGCTGCGGATCGGCTCCAACGTCATCGTCTCCTTCCCGAATTTCGGCTTCTGGCGCAACCGGCTGCAATTGCTGCTCGGCGGCCGCATGCCGGTCACCGACTACCTGCCCTATTCCTGGTACGACACGCCGAACATCCATTTCTGCACGATCCGCGACTTCGTCGCCCTGTGCCAGGAGGCCGATGCGCGGATCGTCAAGTCGATGGCGCTGGATGCGCGCGGCCGTCCGGTCGGCTTCACCGCGCCCTGGTGGGTCTGGAACCTGATCGGCGAACAGGCGCTGTTCCTGCTGAAACGCTCCTGAAGTCGGACTGCCTCAGGCCGGACTTGCTGAACCCGGAGCCGGCGCGCCCATTCATGCCGGGCGCGGCGCCCTCCGGTACGAAGACCGGGCGCAGCGCCTTCAGCAGCCGCGTCTCGCCGCCGGCCGGCGCGCCGCGGAACAACTGCTTCTCCGCCTCGATCACCAAGAGCCCGGCAAAGGCCGGCCACAGCCGGCGGCCGATCCGGTCCCAGGCCGGCGCGCTGCGCAGCACCAGCCGCGAGCGGGTCGGCGGCAGGCACAGCGCCTCGTCGCTTCCCGACGGGCGGAACTGGCAGGCGCGCAGCAGCCCCTCGATCTGCCCCCGCGAGAACGGCCGGCCGTAGCCGAACGGGGATATCTCCGAGCGCGCCCACAATCCCCGCCGGTTGGCGACGACGACGATCATCCGCCCGCCCGGCACCAGCACCCGCCAGATCTCGCGCAAGAGCGCTTCCGCATCCCCGCAATGATCGAGGCAGTGGACGACCAGCGCATTGTCGAAGACGTGATCGGGGAACGGCAGCTCGGTCTCGTCGACCAGCACCGACGAGTTGCGCCCGCCGCGCGGCCAGGCGACCACGCCCTGCGCCGCCGGCATCGCGGCGATGCAGCGCTCCGCCTCCTCCAGATAGGGCCGCATGTAGGGCGCGGCGTAGCCGACCCCGAGCAGCGCCCGCCCTGTCAGGTCGGGCCAGCGGGCGCGGATCCGCGCGCCGACCAGCACCCGCATCATCCGCCCGAGCGGCAGGTCGTAGAAGGTACGCTGGTGCTGGACGTCGAGATACATGCTGACCCGCCTGCGGCAGACCCCGGCGGGGCGTGCGGGCCGATTGAACCCGTTGCGGCGTTTGGATGCAACAGCGCAACTTTTCGGGATTTCGAGACGGAATTTTGCAAAATCCGTCTCAATTTTTCTCAATATTTGTAACACACTGAAATTAAATAGCTATTCATCCGGGGTCGCATCGGCGTCGATGGGCGGAGCACCCGCTCCCGCCCGCTCGATCAGCCGCAGCAGGGCGCGGCGCAGCGTCTCGATTTCCCCCTTTCCGATCGCCTCGACCAGCCGCGCCTGATGCGCCCTTGCGGCGAGGATAAGCTCGTCGACATGCGCCTCGCCCGCCGGCGTCAGCCGCACCCGCACCCGGCGCCGGTCCTCGGCGTCCTCGTGGCGGTCGACCAGCCCCTTGCCGACCAGCTTGTCGACGGTCTTGGAGATCGCCGGCTGCTTGGCGAGGCAGCTTTTCGCCAGATCGCCGACGGTCAGCCCCTCGTCCGCCCCCTTCAGCGAGGCGAGGATGCGCCACACCACGACCGGCACGCCGCGCGCCCGCACTTCCTCATGGAATTCGGCGCTGGCGACGCTCGACGCCCGTGCCAGCAGGTAGAGCAGATAGCCGTCGACGAAGCGCCCGGACGGGCCGTCTGCCGCGATGTCGGTCATTGCACGCCTCTCATTCGGGCAGGACAGCCGAGGGATCGGCATAGCTCGCGGTCGCGTAGCGTCCGGAATGATAGATCAGCGGCGCGCGGTCAGCATGGTCGAAGGCCTCGACCTGGCCGAGGAAAACCAGGTGGTCGCCGCCCTCCACCCGGGTCTCGTTGCGGCACTCGAACACCGCGGTTACCCCCGCCAGCACCGGCACGCCGCAGGCCCCCGGCCGCCACGAAACCCCGGCGAAACGGTCCTCCACCGGCCGCGCGAACCGCTCGGACAGCGCCCGCTGATCGGCGGCGAGAATGTTCACCGCATAGTGCCGGGACCGCTGGAAAACGGCGAGATTCTGGGATTTTCGCGCCAGGCTCCACAGCACCATCGGCGGATCGAGCGAGACCGAGTTGAAGGAATTCGCCGTCAGCCCGACCGGCCGGCCGGCTTCGTCCAGCGTGGTGACGATGGTGACGCCGGTGACGAACCGCCCGAGGGCGCTGCGGAAGCTGCGGTGGTCGCTGATCATGGCCTGTCCTCGCGCCGTCGGGGCTTCGGGCTGCCGTTGCCGGCCGGCAACAACTTCATGCTCAAAATTATTCCTTTTCATACAATAATGAAATTGCTAGGCTCCTCCAAGTTCTTTTCGCTTGCTGCGGAAAATGCCCCGTCGGCGCAACAAAGCGCCGATTGGCACGGGTCGGGCCGTGCCGGGCCCGACCAGCGCACAGCGATTGGCAGGACGGATCGGGAGGAGGATCTGATGCTCGCCGACAGGATCGAGGGAAAGTGGATCGACGCCTTCGCGGCCGTCTTCTCCTTGTGCAAGGTGGCGCCGGGGGAGAGTGTCGCGATCCTCTCCGAAACCCAATCGCGCGCCCTCAATGTCCACATCGCGGAACTCGCCTTGCAGCGCCTCGGCGCCCGCCCCTTCCATGTGGTCGTGCCGACGCCGCCGCAGGCTGCGCCGGTGCCGGTGCGCTCGACCGGCGCCTCCGCAGCGCTCACCGGACAGGACGCGGCGATTGCCGCCCTTGCCGCCAGCGGCCTCGTCGTCGACCTGACGGTCGAGGGCCTGCTGCATGCGCCCGAACTGCCGCGCGTCATTGCTGGCGGCGCCCGTATGTTGATGATTTCAAACGAACATCCGGACGCGCTGGAGCGCCTGCTGCCGCAGCCGCGCGACAAGGACCGGGTGCGCGAGGCGGTCGCCCGCATCCGCGCGGCGCGCGAGATGACCGTCACGTCGGCCGCCGGCACCGATCTCAAGGTCGCCATGACCGGCGCCTCGACCGTCGGCGTCTGGGGCTGGTGCGACCGGCCGGGCTCCGTCGCCCACTGGCCCGCCGGCCTCGTCGTCAGCTTCCCCGCCGCCCACAGCGTCAACGGCACCTTGGTGCTGGATGCCGGCGACATCAACCTGACCTTCAAGCGCTATCTCGAGCGCCCCGTCCGCCTCACCATCGTCGACGATTATGTGACCCAGATCGAGGGCGAGGGCACCGATGCCGAGCTGACCCGCCGCTATCTTGCCGCCTGGGGCGAGCGCGAGGCCTATGCGGTCGCCCATGTCGGCTTCGGCATGAATGCCGGCGCCCGCTACGAGGCGCTGGCCATGTACGACCAGCGCGAGACCAACGGCACGGAAGTGCGCGCCTATTCGGGCAATTTCCTGTTCTCGACAGGCGCCAACGAGTTCGCCGGCCGCTTCACCAAGGGCCATTTCGACATCCCGGTGCGCGGCTGCACCATCGCCCTCGACGGCAACCCGGTGGTGGTGGACGGCGAGTTGATTGAGGCGCTGCGATGAGCCGCCCCGACCACATCCGCAGGACCGGGGGCGAGCGCGCCGTCGTGCTGCTGCATGGCATCGGCGCGGGCGCGGAGATGTTCGCGCCGCAGATCGAGGGGCTTGGCCGCGATCACGACGCCATCGGCTGGAACCTGCCCGGCTACGGCGGCACTGCGCTCTTGTCGCCGATGACCTTCCCGGCCCTGTCTGAGGCCCTGCTCGCCTTTCTCGACCGGCTGGGACTCGACCAGGTCGACCTGCTCGGCCATTCCATCGGCGGCATGCTGGCGCAGGACTTCGTCGCCCGCCATCCGAGCCGCGTGCGCACCCTGGTTCTGTCCGCCACCACCGCCGCCTTCGGCAGCCGCGACGGCGAGTTCCAGAAGCGCTTCGTCGCCGAGCGGCTGGCCCCGCTCGATGCCGGCCGCACGATCCCCGAGCTTGCCCGCGAATTCGTGCCGGACCTCGTCGGCCCGGCCGCCGACCCCGCTGCCGTGCCCGCCGCGACCAACGCCATGAGCCGGGTGCCCGAGGCGACCTATCGCGAGGCGATCCGCTGCCTTGCCACCTTCGATGCGCGCGCCACGCTGGCCGACATCGCCGTGCCCGTGCTGCTCGTCGCCGGCGAGGTCGACCGCAACGCGCCCGCCCCGACCATGCGGCGGATGGGCGAGAAGCTGCGCGATGCCCGCTACATGGAGCTGCCCGGCACCGGTCATCTGGCGCCGCTGGAATGCCCGCAGGCCTTCGAGGCGGCGCTGCGCGATTTCCTGAAAACGACCACCGGCGCAACGACGCCGCAAGAGGGAACAGGCCGATGACCGTCGCCGATCTCGAGACGCTCGACATGGACAAGCCGATCTTCGATCCCAAGGCCTTCCGCCTGACCGAGCAGGAGGAGGAGCTGACCGCCCTTGCCCGCCGGGTGGCCAAGTCCCGCTTCGCCCCGCGTGCAGAAGCCGTCGACCGCGACGCGGTGTTCCCGACGCAGAACTACCGCGACATGCACGAGGCCGGCCTGCTCGGCATCTGCGTGCCGAAGGAGGACGGCGGCCACGGCGCGCCGTTCCGCGCCTATATGATGACGGCGGCCGAGATCGGCCGCTATTGCGGCGCGACGGCGCTGACCTGGAACATGCATGTCTGCTCCTGCCTGTGGACCGGCGCGCTGACCGACGACCTGGAAATCGAGGCCGGCGAGCGCGAATTGCATCGCCAGCGCCGTGCCGTCCACTATAGGCGCATCCTGGAAGGCGGGGCTATCTACTCGCAGCCCTTCTCGGAAGGCGGCGCGGCCGCGGCCGGCGCCGTGCCCTTTTCCACCTCCGCCCGCAAGGTCGACGGCGGCTGGATCATCAACGGCAAGAAGATCTTCGCCTCCCTGTCCGGCCATGCCGACTATTACGGTATCCTCTGCGGCGAGATGAAGGAGGGCGAGCGGCCCTCGCGCCGCGACACGATGTATATCGCCGTTCCGGCAACCGCCGAGGGCGTCGAGGTGGTCGGCCCCTGGGACCCGCTCGGCATGCGCGGCACCGTCTCGCGCACCCTGCTGTTCAAGGACGTCTTCGTCTCCGAGGACGAGGCCTTGATGCCGCGCGGCGTCTACTACCAGGCCGCCAGCCGCTGGCCGCACATGTTCATGACCCTGTCGCCGACCTATATGGGCATCGCCCAGGCGGCCTTCGACTTCACTGTGAAATACCTGCGCGGCGAGTGGCCCGGCCTGCCGCCGGTCAAGCGGCGCATGTTCCCGACCAAGCAGATGGGCGTCGCCCAGATGCACCTGATGCTGGAGCAGACCAAGGCGCTGTGGTTCCAGGCGATCACCGAGGCCGGCCCCGATCCCTCGCGCGAGCAGATGCTGCGCGCCTGGGCCGCCCATTACACGGTGATGGAGAACGCCAACGAGATCTGCCAGCTCGCCATCCGCACCTGCGGCGGCCAGTCGATGCTGAAGGAACTGCCGCTGGAGCGGCTGTATCGCGACAGCCGCTGCGGCGCCCTGATGCTGCCCTGGACCGCCGAGATCTGCCTCGACCGGATCGGCCGCGAAAGCCTCTACCTGCCGGGAGAAACCGACGAGTGACGTCGATCGACCACTGGATCGAGGCGCATGCGCGCTTCACCCCGGACAAGACGGCGCTGGTCTTCGGCGACGAGCGGATCGACTACGCCGCACTCGCCGCCCGCATCGGCCGGCTGGCCGGCGCGCTGGCCGTCCGCCACGGCATCACGCGCGGCGAGCGGATCGCCTATCTCGGCACCAATTCGCCGGACCAGCTTCTGCTGACCTTCGCCGCCGCCCGGCTCGGCGCCATCGTCGTGCCGCTGAACTGGCGCCTGGCTCCGCCGGAACTCGCCCATGCGGTGGCCGACAGCGGCGCCAGGCTCTTGGTGCACCAGCCGGATTTCGCCGCAACCCTTGCCGCGATGGCTACCATCGCCCCGCTTCCCGAGGCACTCCTCGCCGACCCGGCCACGGGCGGGCTCGCCCGCCTGACGGCGGAGGTCGCGCCGCTCGCCCATGGCGAGGGCGACGGCAGCGCGCAGGATCCCCTTCTCATCGTCTACACCTCCGGCACGACCGGTCGGCCAAAGGGCGCGGTGCTGACCCAAGCCGCCGTCGAGGCCAATGCGCTGAATGCCCTGCACATGCAGGAGATCGCCGCCACCGACACGGTGCTGACGGTGCTGCCGATGTTCCATGTCGGCGGGCTCAACATCCAGACGACGCCGGCCCTCTATGCCGGTGCGACGGTGATCCTGCACGACCGCTTCCACCCCGGCGCGACGCTCGCCGCGATCCGCGACCAGCGTCCCGACCTCACCGTCCTGGTGCCGGCGATGCTGGCCGCGCTGATCGCCCATCCCGGCTGGGAGACTGCGGACCTGTCCTCGCTGCGGCTGGTGGCGACCGGTTCCTCCGACGTGCCGCACGCCCTGATGCGCGCCTTCGTCGAGCGCGGCGTGCCGGTGTTGCAGGTCTATGGCGCAACCGAGACCGGGCCGGTGGCGATCTACCAGCGGCGTGGCGATCCGGCGGCCGAATTCGGCGCCATCGGCCGCCCCGGCCTGCACACCAGGGCCCGCATCCGCCTCGGCGAGCGCAATGCCGGTCCCGGCGAGATCGGCGAGATCGAGCTGAAGGGCGGCAACATCACGCAAGGCTACTGGAACAACGCAGCGGCGACCGCCGACACGTTCCGGGGTGGCTGGTTCCGCACCGGCGACCTTGCCCTTTGCGACGAGGCGGGCGTCTTCTGGTTCAAGGACCGGCTGAAGAACGTCATCATCTCCGGCGGCGAGAACATCTACCCGGCCGAACTGGAACGGGTGCTCAGTGAGATCGAGGGTCTGAAGGAAGCCGCCGTGGTCGGTGTCGCCGATCCGCGCTGGGGCGAAAGCCCGGTCGCCGTGGTGGTCGCCGAGCCGGACGAAGAGCTCACCGCGGAGGCGGTGCTGGCAGGCTTCGACGGGCGTCTGGCGCGCTACAAGCACCCGAAATCCGTCGTTTTCGCGCAGGAATTGCCGCGCAATGCGCTCGGCAAGATCCAACTGGAAAGGGTCAGGAAAATAGCCGAGGATGCGCTCAAAGCATCCGGCAAGAAGCAAAGCGCCTGACCGGATTGCAAGAACCAGACAGAGGGGACTGAAATGCGGAAATTCATCGGGATGCTGACCGCGGTCGCGGCGCTTGGCCTCGCCACTGCCGCCTCCGCCGAGACCACCTTGCGCGTGTCCAACTGGCTGCCGCCCTCCCACCCCATCGTCAAGGACATCCTGGCGCCCTGGGGCGACGAGGTCGCCAAGGCGACCGAGGGGCGCGTCAAGGTCGAGATCATGGCCGCGCCGATCGGCAAGCCGCCGGCACAGTTCGACCTGGTCCGCTCCGGCGCCGCCGACATCGGCTACGGCGTCCACGGCTACACGCCCGGCCGCTTCAAGCTGACGCCGCTGGTCGAGGGACCGTTCCTGTCCGACAGCGCCGAGGCGCTGTCCGTCGCCTACTGGAAGGTGCAGGAGGCGATGCTGTCGAAGGCCGACGAGCACGAGGGCGTCAAGCTGCTCACCGTCTTCACCCATGGTCCGGGCGGCATCTACACCACCGCCAAGCCGGTCGCTTCGGTCGACGACCTTGCGGGCCTGAAGATGCGCATCGGCGGCGGCATCGTCGCCGAGATCGCCTCGCGGCTCGGCATGGTCGGCGTGCAGGCGCCCTCGCCGCAGGTCTACGAGATCCTCGCCAACGGCGTTGCCGACGGCATCCTGTTCCCGCCGGAGTCCGTGCCCTTCTTCCGCATCGACGAGGTGATCCGCCATGGCGTCTCGGTGCCCGGCGGCCTCTACAACACCTCCTTCTTCGTGGTGATGAACCGCAGCGCCTGGGACAAGCTCTCGGACGAGGACAAGGCCGCCATCGACGGCATCTCGGGCGAGGCCATGGCCCGCATGGCCGGCCAGGCCTGGGACGCGGCGGACGCGGCCGGCGTCAAGGTGATGGAGGAAAAGGGCGTCGCCCAGACCACCGCCGACGAGACGATGACCGCCGCCATCGCCGACAAGCTCGCCGGTGTCGAGAAGGGCTTCCTCGACGCGGCCGCCGCCGTCGGCATCGATGGCCAGGCCGCCATCGACATGCTCAAGGCCGAGATCGCCGCAGCGAAATGACCGGCGAGCCCCGCGACGGCGCGACCGGCGGGGGCGCAAGCCCCTTCCGGCCGCTCGCCGCGGCGACGCGCC
The DNA here is from genome assembly GCF_900185745.1 of Stappia sp. TSB10GB4. Taxonomy (NCBI): domain Bacteria; kingdom Pseudomonadati; phylum Pseudomonadota; class Alphaproteobacteria; order Hyphomicrobiales; family Stappiaceae; genus Stappia; species Stappia sp. TSB10GB4. The sequence continues at coordinate 27,000 of NZ_FYAV01000071.1, forward strand.
TCCTCCAGCTCGTCGCCGCGCTGCTGCTGCTGGTGATGATGGCGGTGACCTTCGTCGACGTCATCGGCCGCTATGTCTTCAACCGGCCGCTGCCCGGCGCCTTCGAGCTGACCGAGGTGCTGCTGGCGCTCGTCGTCTTCGTCGGCCTGCCGATCGTCACCGCGCGGCGCGAGCATGTCACCGTCGATCTTCTCACCGGCCGGCTACCGGGCGCGGCGCGGCGCTCTCTGGCGCGGCTGTCGCTCGCCGTCACCGCCGCCGTGCTGGCGCTGCTGACCTGGCGGCTCGCCCTGCTCGGGCGCGACTACACCTCCTATGGCGATGCCACGGTCTATCTCGGCATTCCGCTGGGACCCGTCGCCCTCGTCATGGCGGTCCTGACCGGCGTCTCCGCGCTCGTCGCCGCCATGCTGATCCTGCGCCGGCAGCCCTGAACGGCCGCCTCGTCCACCTCCCGAGGGACCTCGCAAGACCATGGAAACCTGGCTTCCCGGCCTCGTCATTCTCGTTGTCGTGATGTTCGCAGGCGTGCCGATCGCCGTCGCGATGGCCGCCGTCGGCGGTCTCGGCCTGACGATGATCCTCGGCTTCGCCCCGGCCATGGCGATGGTCGGGCAGACCACCTTCGACACCGGCCTGTCCTATCCGCTGTCGGTGGTGCCGCTCTTCGTGCTGATGGGCAATCTGGTCACCCGCGCCGGGCTCTCCGACGAACTCTACGCCGCCTGCCACGCCTGGCTCGGCCATCGCCGCGGCGGCCTTGCCATGGCCACCGCCGTCGCCTGCGGCGGGTTCTCCGCCGTCTGCGGCTCCTCGCTCGCCACCGCCGCGACCATGGGCAAGGTCGCCCTGCCGCAGATGCGCCGCTACAAATACGACGACGGGCTGGCGAGCGGCGTCATCGCCGCCGGCGGCACGCTCGGCATCCTGATCCCGCCCTCCGTGATCCTGGTGCTCTACGGCGTCACCGCCCAGCAGGACATCGCCAAACTGTTCATCGCCGGCATCATTCCCGGCATTCTCGGCGTCCTCGGCTATATGGCCGCCGTCCGCGCGGTGTGCTGGTTCCGCCCGGAAGCCGGCCCGCCGGCCGAACGCCTGCCCTATCGCGAGCGCTTCCGCGCGCTCTCCGGCGTCGCCGGCATCTCCGCCCTGTTCGCCTTCGTCATCGGCGGCATCTATGCCGGCGTCTTCACCGCCACCGAGGCCGCCGGCATCGGCGCCAGCGGCGCCTTCCTCATTGCCCTCGCCCGCCGACGGCTGACCGTCGCGACGCTTCTGGAAACGCTGGCCGACACCGCCGCCACCACGACGATGATGTTCATGGTGCTGATCGGCGCGCTGATCTTCTCCAATTTCGTCAATATCGCCGGTCTGCCGGCGGCCCTGTCGGGCCTTGCGACCGCGTCCGACCTGCCGCCCTGGGGCATCCTGCTCGCCGTCCTCGGCGTCTATCTCTGCCTCGGCATGGTGCTGGAGAGCCTCTCGATGGTGCTGCTCACCGTGCCGATCTTCGCGCCGATGATGGCCGCGCTCGGCTACGACCTGATCTGGTTCGGCATCGTCGTCGTCGTGGTCACCGAGATCAGCCTGATCACCCCGCCGGTCGGCCTCAACGTCTTCGTGCTGAAGACGGTGCTGCCGGACGTGCCGCTCGGGCGGATCTTCCGCGGCATCATTCCCTTCATCCTCGTCGACATCGTCCGACTGGCGCTGATCGTCGCCGTGCCCTCGCTGGTGCTGCTGCTGCCGGGCTTGATGCGCTGATGTCCGTCGCGCGCTCCTCCCGGGCGGGCCGCGCAGGCAACTGCGGCCTTGACCCGGCAAGGCAATCGGCGCAAATGAAAGGGAACGGGCATCACATCGGCAGGCGCGGTCTCCAGGGGCCGGACGCCGCCGTCGGACGTGGCCCGTTGTCGATCGACATGCCGGCCGCCCGCCGAGGCGGCGAGGGACCGGCAGCGTCGGAAGCTGGAGCCGCTGGAGACCATGCCGGTCGCACCGTGTGACAGGACGCCCGCGCCGCCGCGCGGCAGGACATCGCAGCCCGCCGGCCTCGCCCGGGTCGCGCAGGCCTGCACGCGTCCGCGCCCGGCCCGCACCCGCCGCTGGCAACGCATCGAGATCGGCGACCGCCGCCGCCTGCCGGCGCGGTTCCACGCGCTTTTCGCCTCGCCCAGTGATCCCGGCCTTACCGCCGGCCTTTCGCCTGACAGCGCCGCTGCCGGGTAAAGGCCGAAACGTTTCCCCAAGACCGCATTCCGCCGCCACGAGCGGCACCCGGCCGGAGGCCTTAAAGGCCCGCGCCGGACCCGATATCCCAGGAGAGACAGATGAACGCTCCGCGCACGCTCTATGACAAGATCTGGGACGACCACGTCGTCGAGACCCAGGAAGACGGCACCGCCCTGCTCTATATCGACCGCCATCTGGTGCATGAGGTGACCAGCCCGCAGGCCTTCGAGGGTCTGCGCATGACCGGCCGCAAGGTGCGCCAGCCGCAGCGGACGCTGGCCGTGGTCGACCACAACGTGCCGACCACCGACCGCAGCCACGGCATCGACGATCCCGAATCCGCGCTGCAGGTCGACACCTTGGCGAAGAACGCCGCCGAGTTCGGCGTCGAGTATTACAGCGAGACGGACCTGCGCCAGGGCATCGTCCACATCGTCGGTCCCGAGCAGGGCTTCACCCTGCCGGGCATGACAATCGTCTGCGGCGACAGTCACACCTCGACCCATGGCGCCTTCGGCGCGCTCGCCCATGGCATCGGCACGTCCGAGGTCGAGCATGTGCTCGCCACCCAGACGCTGATCCAGAAGAAGGCCAAGAACATGCGGGTGACCGTCGACGGCACCCTGCCGGACGGCGTCACCGCCAAGGACATCATCCTGGCGATCATCGGCGAGATCGGCACGGCCGGCGGCACCGGCCATGTCATCGAATATGCCGGCGAGGCGATCCGCGCGCTGTCGATGGAAGGCCGCATGACGGTCTGCAACATGTCGATCGAAGGCGGCGCCCGTGCCGGCCTGATCGCCGCCGACCAGAAGACCTTCGACTATATCAAGGGCCGTCCGAAGGCGCCGCAGGGCGCGGATTGGGAGAAGGCTGTCGCCTACTGGCAGAAGCTGTTCACCGACGAGGGCGCCCATTTCGACGCCGAGATCCGCCTCGACGCCGCCAACCTGCCGCCGATCGTCACCTGGGGCTCCAGCCCCGAGGACGTGGTCTCGGTGACCGGCCGGGTGCCGGATCCGGAGGCGATCGAGGACGAGAACCGCCGCGCCTCCAAGCGCCGTGCGCTGCAATATATGGGCCTGACCGCCGGCACCCCGATCACCGACATCGCCGTCGACCGGGTGTTCATCGGTTCCTGCACCAACGGCCGCATCGAGGACCTGCGAGCGGCGGCCTCCGTCATCCGCGGCCACAAGGTGCGCGAGAGCGTCAATGCCATGGTGGTGCCAGGCTCCGGCCTGGTGAAGGCGCAGGCGGAGGCGGAAGGCCTCGACAAGGTGTTCCGCGAGGCCGGCTTCGACTGGCGCGAGCCGGGCTGCTCCATGTGCCTGGCCATGAACGCCGACAAGCTGGCGCCGGGCGAGCGCTGCGCCTCCACCTCGAACCGCAATTTCGAGGGCCGCCAGGGCTTCAAGGGCCGCACCCATCTGGTGTCGCCGACCATGGCGGCGGCGGCCGCGATCGCCGGCCATTTCGTCGACATCCGCGAGTGGCCGCACGGCTGACGCCCGCCGCAAGACCACAGGAACAGCAAAGCGCGGGCCGCAAGGACCCGCGCTTTTTCCGCTGTGCCGCGCCCGATCGCTTCTCCTGCGACGCTGCGTCGCCAGGGTGAAGCCATGCGCGTTGCCGGGCTTCACAAGACTGTCACTGTCGCTCTACACTATCGCCGCGTTCGGTCGTCCGGCCCGAAAGCGAATCGCGGTTGCGATGCGCCTTCGCGAGGTCGGCGAAGCAGGCATGAGGAGCGAAGGTGTGACACTCGCCGTCTCTCCAGGTGCTCATCCGGCCCTGGTGCTCAATGCTGACTATCGCCCGCTTGCGTATTACCCGCTGTCGCTGTGGGCGTGGCAGGATGCGGTGAAGGCCGTCTTCCTGGACCGGGTCAATATCGTCTCCGAATATGACATCACGGTCCGAAGTCCGAGCAGCGAGTTCCGACTTCCCAGCGTCGTCTCGCTGAAAAGCTACGTCAAACCGAGCCGACATCCCGCCTTCACCCGCTTCAACGTCTTCCTGCGCGACCGGTTCCAGTGCCAGTATTGCGGCTCCCGCGAGGAACTGACCTTCGACCACCTCGTCCCACGCTCGAGAGGCGGGCAGACCACCTGGGACAACGTGATCACGGCCTGCTCGCCCTGCAATCTCCGCAAAGCCAACAAGTCCTGCGCCGACATCGGCATGTGGCCGATGCACATGCCCTTCCCCCCGACCGTCCAGGACCTGCACAACAACGGTCGCCTGTTCCCGCCGAACTACCTGCACGAAAGCTGGCTCGACTTCCTCTACTGGGACACCGAGCTCGAACCCTGACCGTCCGCCTGCCCTCCCGGTCCTGCCGCTGCGTCGCTGGTTTCATGCCTTAACGCTTCGTCAACCGATCCGCCGAAACCCCCGACTTTCGGCACCCGGTTTAACCAACCGGTCGTTCCTTCGTGCCAGTGTCCCGCCAGCAATGCCGTGTCGTCGTACCGGCGCGGGAGTGGGTAAAGATGGCAAGTTGCAACTCGGACGGAAAACTTCCGGCGCTCAGACGCCAGGCGCACCGCTTCGGCAGGGATCGCAACGGCGCGATCCTGCCGCTCTTCGCCATTCTGGCGATCTTCATCATCGTCGCCGGCGGCGCCGGGCTCGACTTTGCACGGGCCATCAACCAGCGCCAGGCCATCGCCCGCGGTCTCGATGCCGCGATGCTGGCGGTCGCCCGCGAACTGTCCGTGCGCAACATGACGGAAAGCGAGATCAAGGCCTATCTCGACGCCAACTACCAGGCCTATTTCGGCGCCAACATCAAGGGCTCCAGCGGCGGCGGCGAGATCATCATCGACGAGCCGAAGATCAACACCGAGACACGGGTGATCGAGGTCTCGGCCCGCTCCAGCGTGCCGACCTATTTCATCCATCTTGCCGGCTTCGGGCCGGATGCGCTGAATGTCAGCGTCAGCGCCGAGGCGGTCTATCCGAAGAGCGTCGAGGCGACGCTGGTGCTCGACGTCACCGGCTCCATGGCCGGCAGCCGCATCGTCGCTCTGCGCAACGCAGCGGCGAATTTCATCAACACGCTGGTCCCGCCGGACACGGTCGCGACCAACGAGAAGGTCCGCATCGCCGTGGTGCCCTATGCCAGCGGCGTCAATATCGGCTCCACGCGGGCGAACCTCGCCACCAAGGGGGCGAATGCCAGCCGCACCTCCTATCCCGGCTGCGTCTCCGAGCGCACGGGCGCCCAGGCCTATACGGACGCGAGCTACACCATCGCCGCCATTGGGCCGGGCGCTCAGCAGGCCAGCAGCGGAAGGGGCTACTACTACGACGGCCGCAGCATAAACAACCACGCCGGCTTCGTCTGTCCGAAGGCCGAACTGGTTCCCTTGACCCTCGATCCCGGCTCCTCCTCCAAGTCCGGCACGCCGCTGCACACGATCGCCAATCTTGCGGCCAGCGGCAACACAGCCGGACAGACCGGCGTCGCCTGGGGCTGGTACACCCTGTCGGAGAAATGGGCGGGTCTTTGGCCTTCGGCCAGCAAGCCGGCCCCCTATTCCGACGAGCGCGTGCTGAAATACATGCTGCTGATGACGGACGGCGACTTCAACACCTGGTTCGACGGGCCGATGACGGTGTCCAGGACCACCTATGACTGGATCGCCCGGCTCGATCAGGCGACAACCTCCACCAATCGCGCGCTCGCCCTGTGCGACGCCGTCAAGAAGTCCGGCATCAGGGTCATTACCGTCGGCTTCCAGATCGGCAGCAATGCCCAGGCCAAGAAGGTCATGAGCCAGTGCGCGTCCTCGCCCGGCGACTACTACCTCGCCGAAAACGACGCTGAACTGAACAGCCGTTTCCAGGCCATCGCCAACCAGATCAAGTCGACCTACCTGTCGCGCTGAGGCGCGCGAAACGCCCAGCCGCAGGCGCCGGCCCGAAGCGGGGACGGCGGGCGCAAAGCCTCTTGCGCGCCGCCCGCTTGTCCGCTATCACACGGCCACCTTGACGGACCGGTCGTCCGGCATCGCCTTTCCCGTGGCAGCGTCCTGTCGGAACAGACAGGGTTCCGGCCATCGGGGCCTTCACACAGGCAGGCACGGCCAACCGGATCGGCAAGCAACCGGATCGGCTCCGCGCCGCCGGGACCGCGGCTTGGTGCCGCGTCATATACGGGGCGCTCCCGCCCCGGTCTGGTACGCCGCTGTAGCTCAGTTGGTAGAGCACGTCATTCGTAATGATGGGGTCGGGGGTTCGAGTCCCTTCAGCGGCACCACTTCCCGCGTGTACGGCCCGGAGACATGGGTAACGGTTTGTACCTAAGACATGGGTGACACCCTCGTGCCGAACGGGTTGTCGATGGTCTGCAGGGTCCTCTGTTCCAGGTCGATATATCCCAGATCGTAGTGCATGAAGCTGACGAGCCAAATGCCGTCGTCGACTTCGGTGATTCCGAGCCTCTGGCCGGCAAGCACGGTCGAGACGTTGATCTTCTTCCTCGCCATGCAGATGCGGCCGCAGGCGGTGACGAGGATGTCCCTGTCGTGGAAGGGGTATTCCACCTCCGGCAGGCCCTCATAGGCTTTTGAGGACGGGGCGT